>RGRP01000008.1 GCA_010021145.1 Candidatus Fonsibacter lacus | reverse complement strand
ACACTCCAGTTCCGCAATGTGCCGCGTAGCAGCCCGGAGAATCAGATCCTGCTGCATGGTCAGCTGACAGAGCCGCCAGAGCATGTCCTGTGCCTGCGGCAGGCTGTAGCCGTCAATGGCACGACGTTGACGCTCCAACGTCAGCCAATGTTCTGGCCCCGGCTGGGGCACCATCCACTGCCCCCAGGCCATCGGCCACCGGGAAACTAGGGTCTGTGTAGGTTGCCCGCTGGTGGTTGATCAGCTGCGTGTGGAGCTGATTGACACGCCACAGGGGCTGATCTGGCGGGTGTGCGGCATGGGCTACTGCACCTATCACCAGCAGCGCTGGCAGGCCGAAGTGATGTACGAGTGCCTGCGCGTGGCCAAGGGGTTACCGCAGGCGGATGACGACTAGGCCGCCTCGGGCTCCGGGTCATCCATTTCGCGGGACAACCAAAGCCGTGCCTGTTTTTCGGAATAGGACAGGTAGGTAATGCCGTTGGCGCAGGCCATCCACACGCGCACGCCGGTTTCCTGGCGAGTGACCAACCACAGGCCCGGTTGGATGCGGCGGTTGATGTTCATGGTTCCGCGATGATGGCCCACCCGGTCTTCGGGCCTTCGACCATCCAGCGCGGACCCCAGTTCTTGCGCGAGTAAGCCAAGCCAGCACCACGCGTGCCGTGATACTCGCCACTGACCAGCTGGGCCTCGCCAAAGGGATCGTTGACGATCACGGCGCCCATGCCGGGCGTGTAGCCGATCACGATCAGCCAGTGCCCGCCGCCGCTTGGCTTGCTGGCCGGGCCGTGGTGCAGGAACCCGCAGGGCACCGGCACGCCACGGTTGATCTGTTTCTCCAGGTCTGTCCAGTCGCAGTCCTGACGGAACCGGGCTTTGATGCCGTAGCTCTGCAGCGCCTTCAGCTGGGCGTTGGCGTCGGTGGTATCGCCGTACTGCAGCACCCGCTTGAGGTAGGTGTCATCAGCATTGGCACCGCTTAGGGCCTCGGGCCGCAGCGTGGCTACGAGCATGGCGCAACTGGATGAGAAGCACATCCGGTTTGCCTGGCCCGGCATGGCTGAATCCCGCTGGCTGTAGTACGGCACCTTCAGCGGGTTGCCGAAGCCGGCCTGCTGCAGCGACGGCCCGCAGAACAGCTCAATCTCAGCCTTGCGGCGACGCTCCAGACCGGGCAGCACGGCCTCGCCGGCATGGATCCATCGGGGCAGTTCCTCGCGCACGACGGTGCAGGGATCCTGGCCTGCCAGCAGCCGTGAGCGCAGCGTGCTGGTCTCCAATGCCCCGAGGCCGAGGTTGTACGCAAAGGACGTGAGCGCGGCGATCTGATTCGGCTTCCACTTGGCGGCCATCGGCAGCAGGCTCAGCACGCCCGGCCCGAAGAGGTGCTCCACGTCGTTGGCGAGCAGTTCCTCGGCCATGGCCTGGCTGATCTTGTCGCTCATGCGCACCGGCGCATCCAAGTAGCGCGTGGTGCCGTACCCGATCGTGGGGACACCGGCTGCATCCTTGTAGGCCTCCAGCCGGCAGCCTTCGTGGGCCTTGATGATGGCCATAGCCGGTGCCAGCCACGGCGGCGGCAGCATCGCCTTCTGCGGCGGCGCAGCCCGGTACAGCTCCGCAAACTCCGCGAGCACCTCAGGGCTTAACTGTTCCTGCAGCCAGTTCCAGGCCGCGATCTGATGCGACTCGGCCTTGTAGTGCTTGGCCGCGTCAATGAGCTTGATGCTGCTCACAATCAGCGGCGACGCTTTTTGCCTTGCTCAGCCTGTGCCGCTTCAGCAATGCCTTTCAGTGCAGCCAGAAACAGCTGCACCCAACCGTTCGCTTTGACGCCGGGCAGGTAGCTCAGCAGCTCACTACCCGCCAGCAGTGCGACCGCAACGGCCGCGATTTCTTCTGGTGTCATCAGCTCAGCGCTTTGCTCAAGGTTTCCTCAGCGCCACTGATCTGCAATCCAAATCAACAACCACATCACCGCCGCCCAAAGGATCAGAAAGAACAGGAAGACAAGCATCCACATCACAGACGTGCCTCCAGCGAGGCCAGCCGCTGCTCAATGGCATTGATGCGGGGATATAGCTCCTGCCGGTCTGATTTAATTTCACCGCGCAGCAGGCTGACTTCACCAGCGATGTGCTCTACTGCAGCGGTCAATCGAATCACTGCCTTGCTGGCCTCATCGTCCTTGCGGAGCATCCCGCCGATGCCGCTGGCCGCTAAGCCAATCATGGCGCCAATGGATGCCGCAACGACCTCAATCACAGCAGCCCACAGCGCTGGCACTACGCCATAGATTGCCCGCGCACTCAGCCGACAATCGTGTCCGGGTTGGTCTGGATGTCTACGCGCATCTGGCTGCGCGGTCCCACACCACGCGGCACGGTGATGCTTGTGGCATTGCTCCCGGGATACGACCAGATCAACCGGCCCGCGACGGTCTGCAGGCTGGCCTCTCCGTTCCAGTCCACCAGATAGATCGTCCAGCGACTGAACGCATGTTCCTTGCCGTATTGCCGGATCACTTCCAGCTCCGGCTCGCGCAGGATCACGCATTCCAGCCCGGTCACCGTTGTGCCCGGCGGCAGACTCTCCCCCGCAGCCCGCACCGCAATCGCTGGTGTGGTCACCCCATTGGCCAGCGTGTAGGTGCCGAGCACATCCACCAGCGTGGTCTCTAGGGCCGTGCGCAGGCTGAGGATGGTCGTCATGCACTGAGGTTGCCGGCGACTAACAGCAAACCAGCTTCCAGCCAACCGACCAGCGGTCTGACGGGAATCTGCAGCACATAGGTGGCCAGCGGTCGATCCAGATCTCGCAGGAGGATCGGCCCACTGATGCGGCCGTCCACGGCCACCAGCCCGCCTCGACAGTGTTTGCCATCCCATGTGGGGCAGAGCACCCAGACGCGTCGGTCGTCACTGTGCAAGGCCCGCACGCTGGGCGGTGTGGCGCTTTCATTGGCCGAGGCCAGCACCTGCGGCCAGGCCGTCAGCAGGATCGTCGGGAGCTTGCCTTCATGGCGCAGCGCCAGGGCCGTGGCAGCCACGTCTGCCGGCAGTTCAGCGGACGGCTTTTCCTGCTCGCGGAACAAAGCGAAGTCGGCCGGCGCGAAGGGTTTGCCCTTCTTTGGATCCCGGTTGATGTTGGCGGTCAAAGCCGCAAGGCTGGCCACAGGCAGCTCCTGCAGCGCCATCTCATCGCGCTTGATCTTCTGCAGCGCCTTCCACGCGCCGAGCACCGTCACCCGCAGCTCCGTGCCATAGGTGGTGCGGTCAAATTGACCGGGGAACCCTCGCGCTAGTTCCCAGAAGAGTGCCGCCCAGTCCGTTTGTTGCCGGTCGGCTTGACCGGCTGCGGCTTTCCCAGTTCTTCCTCAGTCGGCGGTGTGCTGGGCAAATCCTCGGCGGCCTGCTCATCCTGCGCCAGTTGCCACAACCCATCGAAAAGGGGTTTATCCATCTTGCGCGTGTCGTCCAGCGTCCAAGCCGGCAGGTTGCAGCGGCTGCGCACCAGTGCCGTCACAGTGGCCTCCAGATTGGCTTGGCCGGCCTTGGCATAGACGCGGGCCACTTCAGCAATGCGCTCGGCATGGCGCACGCGAATGGCATCCGCATCCGGCTCTAATGCCCGCCCAGCAATCGCGTTCTCGATCAGCTGGAACGCTTCGGTCAGGCTGATCTCTTCCTCTTTGGCAATGGCATCCGCGATCTGCGCACCACGCACAAAGGCGCTCTGCTCTTGGGCCAACAGTTCACTGATGGTGGCACTCTCACCCACCGTCAAGCCACCACGCACTTCCACTTCCAGCACGCCGACCTGATCGTTGCCGATCTGGCGCACACTGCGCGGCGCGGGTGGGGTAATAAACGGCAGCATCAGGACTTAGCGATCGTTTGCACCAGTCTGACGTCAGCTTGACGCCGCAGGAAGCCGTAGCGGTTGGCCTGCGTCTGCAGCTGCGCACGCTGCAGTAGGGCCTGGGCGTTGGAGGTTGGGGTGGTCATAATCCTAAAAGGGCAAGCCCCTTGCGGCACAAGCTAGCGCTGCCCCAGTTTGTTAGATAGTACAAGGTATACCCAGACTGTAAGTAAGCAGGCACTGTTGTGGTTTCCTGCCGCAGTGCTTTGTAGGTGCCTAAAGGCGATAAGCTTCCATAGGACGGAGGGCGAGACGCTGAAGAGGCCCAATCTAATGCGTAGGAGTTAAATGGCATACACTGCTCTGATAAAACACAAGAAGCTGCATAGCGTTTTGGTTTTGCCCCTAAAAAAGAATCTTCCATGTAGACATAATCCGTTCGCTGTCCAGAAGTAAGCGCTTTAATGTTCTTTCCATACGCGTAAGCAAACGAAGGGCCCCTGGCGTGGTAACCGGTAGAGGAAACACCTCCTAGCAAAAACAAAAGCGTATTTTCATAGGTTGAAAGATCGACGACAGGTGCAGAGGCGTAATAGGAAGCTGAATCAAAAGTTGAGTATGAAAAAGGCTGTATCGTATTTTGGCTTACAACTTCTTGATATTGAATGTTAGGAAAACAGAAATCTCCGTGGCTGCCGTCCCAGTTATTTGTTTTCTCGTAAGTTCCGCTTGTGATCCAGTTGCTATTCAAGTTAACGGAAGAACCTGATGATGTCGTAACGGTACTATTGATCTCCAGAGGCGGGTTGATTGACTGGAGCCATGACTGAAGAGTTGTTGGCACTTCAACTTCTGCTACTACTCCTTGCTTTGAAACGCGGTATAAATGGACTGCATAGTCGGAAAAAGATAAGTCTTTGACGGCTGCTCTTGTTGCTGTAACAGTATTTACACCCGCCCAATAGTGAGCAAGCACTTTATTAAGAGCCGCAATAGACTCAGGCGTCATGTTGAAATCAGTTGATTCAGCGCTGCATGTTGGGTTTGTACTCCAATTTATCTCATACCAACCTGGGTATAAGTTGGGTTGGATTGGATTGCCGACTCTTTTGTATGAGGCGAGCGAGCGTGATGTCGTTGCGGTTTTTGTTATTCGGTCAACTCGCTTGCGATGCAGCCGGTTCAATAAAAAAATAATGTAGGCGCCCCCTTGGCCGTCAGGCAAAGGTATTAAACGTGAGTTATTGACATTCAGATCTAAATTTCCGCTAATGTCGCGTGCAATGGAGTAAGTGCCGCCTGCATGGTTGCTGTCATCGTAAAATATATCTGACGAGTCCAGAAAATAATTGCCGTATTGATCTACTAGCCCAACATCGCGTGGCAAAGCCGTCCACGTTGTCGGAAGCCCTGAAGGTGTGGGTGCGACGTTCCACGCATTGGTGCGATATGGATAAATAAACTGGGTTGCTTCTGTGCTTGTGAAAGCGCCTATTGACACTTTTACTGTCCAGTCTACGTCTCCACTTGCAAGAGCAGTGCTATACTCAACTTTGATGCCAATACCATTTACAATTACAGTGTCTATTTGCCTAAACGCCGCCGGCTCATCCTTGCGAGCTGCTGTCTGCAACGGCTGGCCGTACAGCGGCTTGCCATCAGGCCCAATGCCCTGCTCTGCGCGGTTGGCATCACGCTGCCGCTTGCCCTCCACCTCTGCCTTATCGCGGGCATCCGCTTCTAGCTTGGCTTGGCGGTTGGCGTTGGTTTGTTGCTTGGCCTTATCACTGAGCCCAGTCTTACCAACGGTGACGTTGATGTAGGTGCTCATCAATCATCCTGGCGCAAGCTCAGGCGGTACGTCTGCGTTTGACCAGCGGACAGCGTGATGTTTGGATCTTCTGCAATCAAGCTGTGGATGTACGTCTCACCGTCGATGTAGAGCACGATGCGGTCGTAGCTGTAGCCAGCACCAGTCGCCGTAAACGCCGCGTCAATGTCCGGCATCTTGTAGCTGCCTGTGGTTGCGTCATAGGCACCCGTGGCAATCGTGGTGGAATAGCGCACGTAGCCGTTGCCCGATTTCTCCACGCTCTGCCAGTTAGACACGGTGCTTTCTGAGCCGTACCCAGTTGCACCGACGCTGCACAGCATCACTTTGAGCGTCTTGCCCTCAAACACCAGCCCTGCCTGGCGCTTCAGTTCCTTCTGGCTAATCGTAGTAGTGGTTGCCATCTATCAAGCTACTGTGAAGGTCACGATGCCTGAGGCATTCCAGATCACCTTGAAGTCGGTCCCATCACCGGCTGACTGATTGCCGCCAAAGTCCACAAAGGCGACTGGCGGAGATCCGCTGTCGGTGCTGTTGTAGAGGATGGCCGCAGCAGCCGGGCCAATGGTCCCGCCTGAGGCGGTGAACGTCACATCGTTAGCGTCAAACGCGGCATCGTTGCCGGTCTGCGTTACGGTCACACCGCTCAGCGTTGCCCCACCAGCGGTGTAGCCATTGGCGGTGCTGAGTTCCGTTTTGGTGATGCCGGCCAGCGTGGTGTTGGCACCTGAGAAGGTGGCAGCCGAGCACAGCATCAGCTTGTAGGTATCGCTGGTGCTGTTCGACCCATCGGCAAAGCGCTTTGCGGTGTGGTCGTACAGGCTGATCGTGACCGCCACTGGTGCTACAAGGCTGTGAGGCTAGGTTGCCTCGTATCAGAGGTTAGGGAATGGTGCGGCTGGCGGGGTGAAATTAGCGGTGTAGCGTGCCGCCTTGGTAATTCGTAACTCGTCGATATAGCCGTTTAAGAATGAAACGTTTGCCGGCTCGTAGCGCCCAATGTTTACCGCTGACGTGTTTGTGTAAGTGTTGTTGTCTGTATAGGTTAAGCCCTTCTGCTCGCCATTAATAAATGCTCTAGTGGTTGTTCCGCTTTTGCATACTGCTACGTGATACCACGTGTCAACTGAAAAAACGCCTGATGCCGAAATTGCATTTGAGCTACCGACATCAAATTGAAAATTTGAGTAACTAGCGACGATTATCGGAGCGATTGTGCTTCCCGATGACGTTCTGCAATCAACCAGATTCTGAAACTGAGGTGCCACTGTATTTAGGCGCACGAAGAACTCAATCGTAAAAGCACTAGAGCCAAAGTCAAATGCAGTTCCGTTTGTGCATTTCAGATAGTCGCCACTGCCGTCAAATGCTGCGCTCGCTCCGCCAAACTTGCTTTGCGCAGTGCTTATTTGAGCATTGCCGGACGGCGTGACTGTTAGCCCACCGCTGCTGCTGTCGGTGAATGTCGTGCTGCCGTTGCTGCCATCCATGTGCAGCAAGAGGCTGGTGGTCGCGAAGTAAGGATCGCCGCCAGTGCTAACGTCTAAGAACGGTCCGGTAGGTGGTGTAAAGTTTGCGGTGTAGCGGGCGATGCCTTTGGTGATGCGGAGATCATCAAGGTAGCCAGCAAAATCGCTTGTAGTCCCGCCCGTGCTGTAACGGCCAATCTGACACCTGTCTCCAGACGCATAGCTCTGCGCTGTACGAGTGTTTAATAGAGATCCGCCCAAAAATACATAAATTAGCGTGCTTTTCTTGACAACTGTAATATATTGCCACTGGTTTAAGGTTAATACATTCCCGCTTGCGTAATCGGCTACCAGCCCGTTGTCAACTTTAAGAACTAGGCCGTTTTGGTGAATGTGGATTCCACCGGCACCTCCCGCATTTACATGCACATATGTTCTCTCAACGGCGTCAGCCAAGGTAGGGTACACCCAGAACTCAATAGTCCAGTCATCAGAAAGATTAAATGCTGTAGCGGATGTTGCGCTAACTAGATAATCTCCTGTACCATCAAACAACGCACTTGCGCCGCCAAACTTGCTTTGCGTAGTGCTGATCTGGGCGTTACCGTTAGCAGTGACAGTAAAAGCGTTGTTGCTACTATCAGCAAACGTTGTACTGCCATTGCTGCCATCCATATGAAGCAGCAGACTGTTACACGCGAAATATGGATCACCGCTCAAAGGCCACGCACTAGCTCGCTTCAGCAACGCTTGCTCATTGGCCGTCCACACGCCAGGCGCCGTACTGGTGTTGGTGCTGCGCTGAGCGCCCAGCAATCCGCCATTGAGGCCAATCATCAGCTGATCTCCTCGTAGCCGATTACCAGCTCCAGATCACTGACCGCTGATGCCTTAGCCCGCAAGCTGTCGCCCTCTTCCAAATAGATGTAGCCCTCGCGTGTCACCAGCAGCTGCGTTGCGTCCGCCGGCACCACAATCGTCTTAGCAAGATAGAAGTCAGTCGTCCCGTTGTAGATCGTGAGGTCAATATCTGCTGCGTTGGCGCCGTCCACATTGGCGCAGTAGACGCTATTGATCTTCAGCACCTTGCCCGAGGCAGCGCTATTGCTCAACGCAGCAGCAAGGCTGGCCGTAACCGCATAACGTGCGGTCTTGCCCGTGATCGTTGTTGGCTGCTTGAGATTCGGGGCCGCCATACCGCACCTGCGCTACACCAAGGTTGCCGGCGATCAGTCGCCCCACCAATCCACCCGCCAATCGCGCAGCAGGGTGAAAAACTGGCTGGCCAGGTTGCTGTAGTAATCGTCGCCGGCCTGCAGATCGGGGGTGGCTCCGGCCACAGTGATGTCGGCAGCGGGCACCAGCACCACGGTGAGACTGGCGCTGACCGTTGGTGCCTCGCCGGCCACGGCCACATCGGCGGCTGGCACTTGAACCACCGTCGCCGTTGAGACCGCCGGAACAGCGCCTGCAACTGCCACATCCGCTGCTGGTGGGCGTAAGGCCACGCCAATGCTCACAGCAGGCGCCACACCGGCCACGCTCACATCCGCCGCGGGCACCTCAACCTTTAGGATCTTGGTCACGACCAGCGCCGTCTGCGTCGTCACCGCCACCTCTGTGAGCAGGCTCAGCGCATAGGACAGGCTGGTCACCTCCAGCTTCGTGCTGGTGCGCGCAACGGCCACCACCGTCTCATTCCAGACAGGCACCACAGCGCTGACCGTCATCTCGCCATCCACCACAGCCGGCTCGGTGGGCAGCGTGGTGATACCCGGAGCTGTCGGGAACCAGAAGTCACCCGTGCCACCCACAGCGCCCCAGAACAGCGCATCCGTGCTGGCCAAGATGCCGCTCGCATCCATCTGCCAGCTGGTGCCGTTGGTGCGGTACAGCGCCGACAATCCGTTGGCCTGCACCACAAACGGTGCAAACGGCGCCGCTGGCATCAGCGGTGCGGCCATCTGCACGTTCATCCCAGAGCGGTTGCCCAGCAGCAGCCTGTTCTGGCTGCGCCCATACCGGCGTGCCTTGGCCGGTGCATCGCTGGCCTCCGAGCTGTAGGTGTAGTTCGGTGCCGTGCCTGCCCGCGTGAACACATCATCTGGGGCTTTCGGCAGGCTGAACTCAATCCGCCGCTGCGCTGTGGCACTTCCCAGCGCTAGCTCCAGGCTCTCCTTGCTTTCCGTCTTGTAGCCGTTGCTGGGGTCACCCCCATTGGCATTGGCCGCATTGATGGTGCTAGAGCCGTCTGGTGCGATCTGGCCCTCAGTGCGCCGCTGCGTGCTCACCTCCGTGTCCAGCAGGAACAGGCCGCTATTCCCCAAGCCACCGCTGGTCGGGAACAGTCTCGTTAGCAGCTGGTTCACCTGGCTGGAGGTGGTCAGGTCTTGCACGCCGGCAGCCACCGCCTGTTGGCCAGGGATAGTCCGTGTCCAGCTGCCGTAGGTCTCGGTCACCACCCGCTGGAACTCGCCCACCGTGGTGGTGCGCCTGATTTGGTAGTCAATGCTGCGGTCGGTTGTCGTGCTCAGCTGCACGTAGTCGCTGTTGGGCGTAAACACCCACTGTTGGATGCCCAGATCACCCGCCAGGTGCGCCTGAGATCCACGAGTGTCCTTGATGTAGAGCGTCTCGTTGCCCCAGTCGTCGTAATAAAAGAACTCACTGGTATCGGTAGTGATCTCTTGGTTGAAATAAGACATGCCATTTTTCAGGTAGTCCGTCACCAAGCTGCCAACCAGCCGCACCGAACCGGTGGTAGCAATCGAACGACGCGACAGCGGCACCTTCACCACTTCGCCGCTGGGCTTGACGATCTGCTGGTAGGTCGTCGACACCAGATCCGTGTCCAGCACGCTGTATTGCTTGAACTGCTGCGTGCCTGCGGTGTCCGTGTAGGGGATGGTGACGGTGTGCTCCTTGCTGGCCGTTACCGTGTCCCAGTCCGCCGCGTTGGGATCCTCAATGCCGGCGTTTAGCTTCAGCGAGCTGTAGCTGACCGTGACAGCTTCGCCTGGTAGCTGGCCGACTCCGATGCTGCCAAGGTCGATCAGCTTGGTGCTGTCAATGACGGGGCCTGTGCCGCCTTTTTGATCCAAGCTGAACACTTGCAGCACTTCGCTGGTGTTCAAGTAACCGCAGTAGCTCTCTGAGACCAGCAGATCGCTCAGCACCGACACGTAGCCAGCGCCGAGGTCAAACTTCTCAATGCTGAACTTGTTGGTCAACGGATTGCTGCTGGCGGTGATGCCTAGCTCGGTCAGGCACTTGTTCATCACCGACTTGGCCCGGATCGGGATGGTGATGATCTGCGCGTCGGCTTCGGTAAGGCCCGCGTTGTCTTCGTCGTCGTAGGCCGTCCAATCCACCGGCTCCTGCAGATCGCTCAGATACGTGAGCTTGCAACCCAGTTCCACCTTGGTGGTGCGGCGGAAGGGATCGGCAAAGCTGCTGAGCACGCGCAGCTTGCGTGGCACCTGGCGGATCACGCCGTCCTGCGTGTAGCTGAAGGTGACAGCGGTGCCGATCGCTGGGGTAACAATGCCGCTCAGCTCGCAGCTGCCCTTGGTCTTGATCAGACCGGTGCCCTGCACGTAGTCATCGCTGACTGAGGCACTGATCAAGGTGCCGAGGCTGCAGGTGACTGTGGCGCGGATGTCAATGGCCATCAGATGATCTGCAGCGCCGTCAGCGACACGGTGTAGCGGGTGCTCTTGGCACCGCCGTTAATGATCACCTCAGCGCTGGCGCTAGGCGGCGAGATCGGGAACCAGCTGCTGCTAGCCGGCACCGCTGCAATGGTCTCGTCGTACCACGAGAGCACGTCGTCATAGCTGCCGGTGGTGAGGTAGCCCTCGATCTGGCGGACCTTGTGCGCGGTCAGTGCTCCGGTCACATAGCTCACCCCTGTTGCCGTCAATGCCACGCTGGGCCCGTCCTGGCGGGTCAGCATCGGCTTGGTCAGCGTGACCACCGGCGATGTGCCCGAGGCACGCGTCAGGGTGATCGTGCCAAGGCTCGGCACCGTGGCTTCCGTGCCCTGCCGTGACTTTTCCTGCTCCCGCAGCAGCACCGCCAATGCCTGCGCTGCATCCACCAACGTGGCACTAGCGCTGACATAGGCACCGGCCTGTTCACCGCTGGGCGGCTCGGTGAACCAACAGGCCAAACTGCTGACGCTCAGGCCATTGGCGCTGGTGATGCTCAGGCTGACGGTCGTGCCAACGCTGGCGCTGCTAAGCGTGTCGGCATCGGTGATGCGTGTGCCACGCCAGGTGTTGTACTCGCTGATCAGCGCTTGCCACTGGCTGCTGGTCAGCAGTCCATTTATGCGGAACGTGCGTGCGGTCAGACCGGTGCGAGCATCGCCTTCGTAGCCAAACGGCTGAGCGGTGAGGGCATTGGCGCTGAAGCTGCCGATGGTGATGGTCATGATCAGAAACCGGCGTTGACGGGGCCGAGCACATCACCGCTGGCGGTACCGCCGGGGACGTTGACATTGACTTGCCAGGTCTTGCCGGCCAGCTGTTCGGTGACGGCTGCCAGCCGTTCATTGATGGACACCAGCCCCGCCGTTGAATCAGCCAGCGCCTGCTGCGTCTGCTGCACGTTTTGGGTTGCCCCAAACTCACGGTCCACGTTCTCAATGAACTGGCGCACGGAATCAATGACGCCAGTGGTGGTGCCCCGGAACTCAGGCGCCTGCGCACCGGTGAGCTGCGTGAACTGCGCCTGCGCTTGACGGAACGACGGCAGCAAGGATGCCAGCGTGGCTTGGCCGCGTTCTTGGATCTGCTGCTGATTCAGAAACTTGTTCAGGCCACCCGGATCGTTACGGACGCCGGCTAAATCCAAGGTGGCCCGCTTCAGGTCTGCCGATAGTTGCTTGCCAGCATCCTTCAGCGCTGTGGCCCCCTCAATTAGCTTGAGGCGAACCTCTTCTGAGGCGACCACCTGCTGATCAACCAGCTTTTGCATTTCAGGGCCGGAGTCTTTGCCCTGCAGGCGCAGCGCATCAATCTGAGCGCCGATCTGCGTGACTTGATCCTTGGCAGCTTGCACGCCGGCTTCAATCTCTTGGCGCTGCTGGATGGTTTGACGCACCACGCCAGCCTCGGCAGCGGCTAGCTGCTTGGCATAGGCAATGCGCTGCTGGACGTTTTGCAGGTCCAGCTGGGCCTCAACGCGTTGCTGCTGTTGCTGCGCTGCCACCTTCGGATCCACCGTTGTGGCCGTAGGAGTCAGGGTCGTTCCTTGCAGCAGAGCACCAAAAGCAGCTTTTGCCTTTTCAGCCTCTGCAGATGCCTTGCTAACGGCTTTGCCAACGCCTTCATAGCCTTTCTCCAGCAGATATGCCGCACCGGCAGAAGCTGCCAGAGCAGCACCCAGCACAATCCATCCCTTTGGCCCCTGCAATGCCAAGACCGCAGCCTGCGCCACGGCCACTGCCTTGGCGGCTAGGGCCCAGGCACTAAACGCAGCACGCACGGCGAGGATGCCTGCCGCAAACGGCAGCAGCGTGCCGCCAAGGTTGATAACCGACTTGCCAAAGTTTGATAGCGCTGTCTGGTTCTCTTTGATAAACGCACTAAAGGCTGCGATTCCTGCAGCCACCTGCTGGATTACACCGACCAACGCAGGGCCAAACGATGCCGCTGCCGTTTCCTTGAGGTTGGCAAAGGCAATGCCCAGCTGCTCAATTTGCGTGCGCCCTGGCGCAGCAGCGGTGGCGAGTTTCTTTGCTGCGTTGAAAATAATGTCGCTGGTGATCTTGCCATCAGAGCCAAGCTGACGTAGCGCTCCAACATTGACGTTCAGCTCTTTGGCAATGGCCTGAGCGAAGGCTGGCAACTGTTCCAACACAGAACGCAGCTCATCGCCTTGTAGGCGGCCAGACGCCAAACCTTGCTTCAGCTGCAACAGAGCAGCCGATGCTTCAGCGGTGCCGGCACCTGACAGACGGGCGGCGTTGCTGATGCCGACAAACAGAACCTCTAGCTGCTGCAGACCTATCCCGGTGCCGCGCAAAGCTGCATACAGCTGCGAAAAGTTTTCACGAGCGTCTAGCGAACTGATCCCAAGAACCTGCTGGATACGCGAAGCTGCGGCTGCGGCTTGAGCGGCCTCGCCATAAGCGCTAGCAAGCGACTGCAGTTGAATCTTGGATTTCTCTGAAGCCTGACCCGTGCTGATGATCTGCTGCGTCAGCGCACCAATGCCAACGATGCCGGCTACACCGGCCAGACCCTTGAACACATTGGCTAAGCCATCAAAAGTCTGCCCAATCTTCTGGCCAGCTGCACTGGCCTGCCGTTGCGCTTGATTCAGCCCGGCATTGAATTGCTGATCGTCAACCGTCAGCGTCAGTACAGCCTGCCCAAGCTGATCCGCCACGCCAACCCACCATCTTTCTCAAGGTTGCCGCCAGAGCAACCTAGGCCATGACAAGCGCACTCGCCGGCCTCGCTAATGCCACGGCAGTCTTCAACCTGCCGACCGTAGGCACCTTCACCGACCCTGATACCGGCAACATCACACCGGCCACTGAAACGGTCAGCGTGACGTTGTACCTGCGCCAAGGCAGCAGCAATGGCTCCGGGTTACCTGGCATTGATGCCGACGTTGAAACCTTTGAGGGCTATGCCGTCAGCCCGCAGGCCCTCGATGCTCGCATCAAGCCTGGCATCACTGGCACGCTCAACTTCGCCAGCCAAGGCAGCGTGGCCTGCGAGGTGATCAACAGCAGGCATCCCTACGGCAGCACCGGCACCATCGGCAGCACGCTGCAGCAGGTGCTCGGGGACAAGATCCGCCTGGTCCGCTACCTGCAGAGCTGATGGCCGTTCAGGTTCGGGCCACGTACAAGCTGACCGGGTGGAACAGCACCCAGCTCAAGCTGCGGATCCCTGCGATCCTGACTGCCTACGACAAGGTGATCTACCCGCAGTTCAAGCAGGAGATGAAGACGGTCCGCTACGACTGGGAGCCGACATGGCCAGCCGGGCACCCCAAAGCTGGTAAGCCGCGCATCACACACCGCCGCAATGGCGAGAAGGTCACGACGCCACGCAACATTGTTGACCTTGGCAAGCTGATGAACTCACAGGAGCGCATCCGCTCGTCTGCCACCCAGCTCGTGTACCGCTGGAATGCACCGTATTCCGCTCTTGTGCTGACCGGCTACACAACCAATCGCGGTTCTGTGGTGCGTCCGCGCAACTGGATTCAGCCTGCCCTAGAAGCCGTGCCGTTGGATCAGTTCTTTGCCCGTGAATGGCGCCGCCTTGCTAGCAATCGCCTGTAGACAAAGAAAAAGCGGTCGCCTCCACAACGACCGCCCCTCGACTCTTACAGTCTAGGTTGCTCAGGCGTTTGTCTCGGCCACCCAAGACGGCGCCCCATAACCCGTCAACGTGAAGCTCACAGTAGCCACTTGGCCTGCGGCCACGCTCTCCTGAAAATCAGTTACGAACGCAACGCCGGAATGGTATTCAGGGTTGCCGGTGCTGCTCATCTCAGGGGATTCCCGATACCATTCCACCGTCTTGGTGGTGGCATTGAGAAACGCGTCTTTCAAGATGGCGTATGCGGCATCGTTGAGGTCTAAATTCATCGTGGAAGGTAAAGTATATGCCATGCCAGTCACCACAGACTTTTTAAAGCCTTGCGTGCTGCTGTAATCAATCACGTCCGTGGTGTCGCTATTGCCTTGAATCGGGCAGTCGCTCAGGTTGCCAACTAGGGTCATCCCAGTTGAAGCGGTCGGGTTGGTGCTGGACGTAGTGCCAGCCTTGACGTACAGCTTGTAACCAAGGGCGGCGAAATAGCCCATTTGATGCTCAGTGTCGTGTGCCCTAACTTGCCGCTTCTTCCTCAGCCTCCAGCACTTCCCATGGCGTGGCCCGTGGGCAAACGTGCAGATCAAAGCCTTTCACGTCATGCGCAATGCCAGCGGTGGCCAGCAAGGCCTCCTTCAGGTCGTTGCGACTGCAGCCCAGCTCGCAGCACACCGCTGCTGATTCCCAGCCCAGCGCCATCAGCTTGCGTGCCTGGTTGCCAAGCAGCCGTGCCTTATGCGTGGCCTTGATTGTCCAGTTGTGGCTGCGCAGGTAATGCAGCACCTCGCCTTGCGCAAAGCTCCAGAAGATGGTGCTGAGTCGGCCCCGCTGTGGATCCCATGCCTTGCAGGCCTTGATAAAGGCCAGATCCACTGCCGACCAAATATCCTCCCGCGCCATGCAGTGGCCATATTTGCGGGCCAGCTTGCCGCCAAAGCTGCGGATCAGACCGATGTTCTCGGCATACAGGCGGCCAAAACGGCGCTGCTCTTCTCGCGTCAGCGGTTTGGCTAGATGCGCTTCTGCGCGGCGCTTTGGTTGAGCAGCAACCGTGACGGTGAAAAGCGAAAGCTGGCCGTCTGCAACGCGCATGACTACATCTTAACTGCGCAACACGGGCCGACTGCCGTATGCAGACGACGCCGAGCTGATGCACAGACAACCAAGCACCTGGCTCAGATGTGGCACGACATTGAGGGCCGTCTTGCTGTCGGCTTGGCCGGTGCTGTTGAACTCCACGTCGATCACATCGACGCGTGCACGCTTGAGGTTGGCGTTAGGGATGCCGGGGATCAGCTCGCTGCTGCCGGTGCCGGCCCCGCTCAGGGCATTTCCATCACCGAGGAGGTATTCGGCCAGATCAAAGGTGGCCTGCTTGATCGGCTGGGGAATTTCCGCGTTGGTGAAGCTCCAGTCGCCGCATTCGGCATCACTGCGCGGCCAGAGCAGGCTCTGCGTGGTGCTGGCCTTGCTGCCGATCCAAGTCAGCTCGTCGAGGTAGCGGGTCGCCATGATCAGCGCCCGACCCTTGTTATCGGTCGTTGCCGATGCCCAGTTGAGGGTGCCGAGGTACAGGTTGGCTAGATCGTCAGCAGCCGCGACGGTCAGGTAGCTGTTGGCCGATGCCGAGCCAACGGTGGCGGTGACGGTGACGGGCATGGCGGCACACTCTTGGCCTTAAGTTGCCGCCTTCGGTGCGCTCCACTGCTTCACCGCCTTGTCAAAGCTGATCTCACCGTCAACGAGGCGCTGGCCAAGCTTCTTGCCAAAGATGGCCTGCGCGGTTTCGGGGTTGTCCTGCACCCATGTCTTGGCAGCGGCCTTGAAGGACAGGGCCTGCTCGCCGTTGTCACCTTCAGCGGGGCGACGGGTGGGCTCTGTGGTGCCGTCCGGGTTGGTCATCGTCTCGTTGCGCCACTTCCAGGGAATGAGGTAGCAGCGGCATTGCGGGTGGACTGATGCCTTGCGATAGCTGGCTGGAAACCGCTTGCCATCAAGCTTCAAACAGATCGGGCAGACCGAGCTGTCCAGCACAGCCGTCCACACCAGTCCATCCGGGCCCAGCCAGGCCGGGTCCGTCTCAAACTCATAGATCGCCTGCTGCGCCGCGTTGCCGACTTCCTGCACGCCGGTGCGAATGATCGCCTCCACGTTGTTCTCCGTGGTGCGCACCACCGCATCCTCGTAGGTGCGGAACACCTCGCCGCCGAGATCGGACAGTCCGAGCCGGATGTAGCGCTCCACGCGGTCCGCCACAGCCGCTGGCAGCGTTGCGGTGAGCTGCGTGCTCAGCGTCTTGCCGCCCACCACCGCATCGTTCACCAAGCGGTTGACCTGCGCCGGCGTGAGCTGCACAGCACCCTCGCTAGTCAGCTCACCGCCGGCCATCGTGACCATGCGGCGTGCAAACTCCAGCTGCCGCTCCACAAACGGCGCCAAGGCTTCCTGCATGGCCGCCAGCTGCGGTACCCCGAAGCTGTCCTGCACGCTGTTGCCAACGGCCTCGACGATGCTGGCGATGATGCGCTCACGGCCTGGCCCCACGGCCAAGGCACCCGAGCTACCCACCGCACGCTCCACGGCCACCAGCGTGGTGCGCAGATCACGCAATGCCTGTTTGATCAGGCGATCTTCCAGCTTCTTGGCCGCGAGGGCATTGCGCAGAAAGGCTTCAACCTGAGCGGACAGATCAGCCATGGCCTTGACCCCGGTATTTGCCTCGCTTCTTCAGGCTGCTCAGCTTGCGGTGACCGTGGCCGATGGAAGTGCGCTTAGGCTTGGGTTCGCGGCGGAGTGTGCCGGCCTGGCCGGTCTTGGCCTTGGCCATGAAGACAGGAGCTGCCGCCTAGCTTGCCGGCCGCGTAGTGAGTTGACCCACGCCGCATCTTCACAACCCAAGAGTTTAGGGAACAACCCCCAGCGGATTCGCTGGTGCTGGGAAGGTGGGGCTGGCTAACGCAGTTCCCCCCACGCCTGCTAGAAACTCCTGCACAGTCATTTGGCCAATCTGGCCAGCCTCTGGCATGGGCACAACCCAACCTTCATCACACACTTGTGGCACACACCACGCGGTGGTGAGGCAGGCGTCAGGTTGCAGGCTGCCATCGGCGGCGTTGATCCCGATCAGCCCACCATCCTTGAGGCGATCGGGCAGATTGGCCGCTACATATGCCTGCACGTTGCTGCGGATCTGCAGCTCAGCTGCAAAGGCGTCGGCCTCGTTGGTGAATAGGAGGTAAGTCATCAGACAGTCGGTGTGGCTGATTTGTACGGGTGATCGCTGGGCAGGCTTGCGGTGAGGCCCCACTTGTGGGCCAGGTAACCTTCAAGTTTCTGGCGATCATCTAGGGACATCGCAGTGGTCGTAAAACCGATCTCGCAAATCTGACCGTTGAGATAAAGACTGCTATTTGCTCTGCTGCCAACATAAAGCGTATCGCTAATGTTGTTGCTATTGGTGTCACTGTTAAAGCCAGATAGGGCTGCGCCATTCAGGGCACCGTTAAAATAAACTTTGCTTTCCTCGCTGGACAGCGTGCCATCGTGCGTACTGATGCCAATGGCGGGTGTTGTAGTTAAAAGGCTCGATGATTCCCAGGCAGCCCAGTTGCCTCCTGATTTCTTGCCAAAGTGAAGACTTTTCGTGCTGGCTCTGTAGCAGATAAACGCCCCGCTTGTGCCATTGAAGTTGGTAGTGTGCTCTGCAAAAACCATGTCATCTGCGGTGTTAGCAGCAGTTGCAACTAGCCAGATCGAAAACTTCTGCCCTCCTGCTGTTAGATTAAAGCTGCCCACAGAAAGCCCGTCGCTATTGCCATCAAAAACAATGGTGCTTTTGCTGTTGACGCTACCTGAGTGGCTTGGCTGCTTGCTGGAAGTGGCTTGCGTTAAGGCATAGCTGCCAACTTTGCTGCTCCAGTTGCTAACCGAAGTTCCTGTTGAATACGTCACAGTGGCGCTATCGCTTGCGTCCCACCAAGCCACAACAGAGGTCAGATTGCTTGGCGTCCACGGCACGCTCGGCGCTGCTGACCCAGCAAATGACAGCCCGCGCCCTGCACGTTGCAGTCCGCTTCCGTCAGCCGTTAACAGCAGTGCCATCAGACGTACTCGGTAACCTGCGCGGTGCCGTTAGCGCTAGCCCAAATCCCATATATCGCATTGGTCACAATGCACTGCTGATCTAGCAGCAGAAATGCACCGGCAGGGACTTCGATGAAGCAGTTGGTCGTTGTAGCTGGGCTGGTAAAACTCAGATACAGCTTGGCCGTGCTGATATTGCTGACACTCAGGCCCTTGCGATTGACGTTTGCGGCAAGCACCGTAACGCTGCTGGCGCTGCTAGCAACGCTTGTAGTGGTGGGGGTGCGGCTGGCAACGCTTCGCTGGGTAGCGTCCCCACCGCCTACAAACGTCGCCATCAGTCTTGATCCACTGAGATTGCCTTAGGTTGCCGACCACGACGTTTCGGCTTCTCAGCAGGTGCTTCCTGCTGGGTGCTCTGCTCCATAGAAAAAGAGGCCGCCTTGCGGGCAGCCTCCTGTTCACGCAGTCGCTTAAAAGCGAACAGACCCAAGCTCAGCCACCCTTGCGGTAATAGACCACGGTGGTGCTGGATGCCATGCGGCCGACATAGGTGGCCGAGGTAGCAGCAGCAACGGTGGCATTGCCGGTCACGGTCACGCCGGTGCCGCCAGCGAAGGTGACGGCATGGGTGGAGCCTGCGAGATTCACAATGGTGATCTCAAAGGACTGGCCGACTTTGGCACTGTTGCCCAGCTCGCTGATGATGTCAGCGGCGGTGGCAGTGGTGTAGGTGCGGCCCGTGGTGGGGGTGACGGTGACGATGGCCTCAACGCTTTGGGCAGCGGTGAGGGTGGTATCAGCGTTGGAGCCGGCCAGAACGACGCGGCCCTCGGTAGCACGCCCGAAGTTGGCGTTCTCCAGTTCAAAGATGGATGCCATCGTTAGTTACCTCAGAAGTTGGGGTTGGAAA
>RGRP01000070.1 GCA_010021145.1 Candidatus Fonsibacter lacus | reverse complement strand
AATCTAGTTAATTTGATTTCTACAGATAGAACAAAGTTAATGAATAAAATTACAAAAGAAGTAGCTGAGGAAGCTAAAGATTTTGGAATTAATGTCATAGATGTACGTATAAGAAGAGCAGATCTTCCAAGTGCAAATAGTGAGGCTATTTTTAAACGAATGCAAACTGAAAGAACTCGAGAAGCTAAAGAATTTAGAGCGGAAGGCTTTGAGCTTGGACAAACAATCAAATCAAAAGCTGACAAGGAAGTTTCAATTATATTAGCTGAGGCTAGAAAAACTGCTCAGATTTTAAGAGGAGAGGGAGATGGGTTAAGAAATAAAATATTTGCAGAAGCATTTGGTAGAGACCCAGAATTTTTCAGTTTTTATAGAGCTATGCAGTCATATGAAAAATCATTAATAAGTGGCAGCGAAACTTCACTAGTATTATCACCTGACAGCGAATTTTTTAGATATTTTGGTGAATCAGGATTGAACAAAATTTTAAAAAAATAATGAATGAGATTTTTACAGCAGTTGGTTTATTGCTGTTTATAGAGGGGTTGCTTTACACAATATTCCCAGGAAGCATGAAAAAAATGTTAAATTCTATGAGAGATTTATCAGAGCAGAGGTTAAGAATGGGAGGGCTTATTTTTGCCATTATAGGGTTTATAATAATAGCTTATATAAAAAAATTTCAATGAAAAATTTCAAAAAATTTTTATTAATTATATTTTGTAACATTTTATTAATTACAAATTTAAATTCAAAAGAAGTTCCTGACTCATTCGCAGATCTTGTTGAAAAATTAATACCTTCCGTTGTAAATATTTCTGCAACACGAGTCATAGAAACAAGATCCCAAAATCCATTTCCGTTTCAATTTCCTCCAGGACATCCTTTTGAAGATTTATTTAAAGATTTTGATAGAGGTGGAAGTCCGCAAAAAAGAAAAACACAGTCTTTAGGGTCTGGATTTATAATTGATAAAGAAGGAATCATTATTACTAATAATCATGTTGTCCAAAGTGCTGAAGGTATTTTTGTAAAATTAACTAATGGCAAAGAATATGAGGCAAAAGTTTTAGGAACAGATCCAACAAGCGATATTGCAGTTATTAAAATTAATACTAAAGATAATTTAAAAGCAGTTACATTTGCAGACTCTGATAAAGCTAGAGTTGGTGATTGGGTGATAGCAATTGGAAACCCTTTTGGATTAGGCGGAACAGTTACAGCAGGTATTATATCTGCAAGAAATAGAGATATTAGCCTTGGCAAATATGATGACTTTATTCAAACAGATGCCCCAATAAATCAAGGAAACTCTGGAGGACCATTATTTAATATTAAAGGAGAAGTAGTTGGAATTAACAGCGCGATACTTTCTAATTCAGGTGGATCTGTAGGTATTGGTTTTGCAATTCCAGCAAATTTTGCAAAAAATGTCATAAAACAAATTACAGAAACTGGAGAGATCAAGAGAGGATATATTGGAGTTAGAATTCAAGAAGTAACAAAAGAAATTGCAGATAGTCTAGGACTTAAGAGTCAAGAGGGTGCATTAGTATCGAGTGCTTCAGCAGGCGGACCCGCAGATAAAGCAGGAATAGAGGCGGGAGATATCATATTAGAATTTAATAACAAAAAAGTTGATAACATGAGAAAGCTTCCAAAGATTGTAGCTGATACTCCTATAGGACAAAGTGTTGAAGTTAAAATTTGGAGAAATAAAAAAATTTTAACAAAAAATATTACTGTAACAAGACTTGAAGAAACAAGTGAATATAAAAACGAAAATAGTAAACAAGCAACTCCTTCGGTTGTTACTATAAAAGAACTTGGAATTAAAATTAGAAATATAAATAATCAAGACGTCGAAAAAAGATCTAATTTAAAAGATAAAAAAGGAGTTTATATACTAGAGATTAGCGGAGATAGTCCTTTGGCTTTATTACCAGTACAGGAAGGCGAGATTATAATAGCAGTTGCAAATACTCCAGTAAGCAATGTAAAAAATTTTGAAGAACAATTTAAAAAAGAACTTAGAAAAAATACAAATTCAGTCTTATTAACGATCTTAGACAGCAATAATCAAAGTAAATTTATTGGTGTAAAAATTAAATAAATTTTTACCAATGCAAAAAGTCATTCTTATCGCAGGACCTACTGGTTCTGGTAAATCTGAAGTTGCTTTAAAACTTGCTAAAAAAATTAATGGCGAAATTATTAATGCTGATAGTATGCAAGTTTATAAAGAAATTAAAATTTTATCAGCAAGACCGGAGAATTATTTTAATATTAACCATTATCTTTATGGGAGTATCTCTGTAAAAAATAATTTTTCTGCAGGAGAATGGTTAAAAAAAATTAAGTTAAATTTAAAAAAAATTATAAATAAAAAAAAACAACCAATTTTTGTTGGTGGAACAGGATTGTATTTTAAATTACTAACTGAAGGTATTTCTAATATTCCAAAAATTCCAGATTCAATTAGAACGAAAGCGAGAAAGTTGAATGCAAAGCTGGGCAATGATAAATTTTATAATTTACTAATAAAATTAGATCCCTTAGTTCAAAATAAGATAAAAAAGAATGATACCCATAGACTTATAAGAGCCTATGAAGTTATGATTTTTACAAAAAAATCTTTAATTGATTGGCAGAAAAAAAATAAAAATTATTTTAGTAATTATCATTTTGTAAAAATATATATTAACCCTGAAAATAATTTTTTACAAAAATTACTACGTCTGCGTTTAAAAAAAATGTTTGAACTCGGTGCTCTCGAAGAGGTTAAGAAATTTTTAAAATTGAAAATCAATTCAAGTTTACCAGCTAATAAAATTTTAGGAATTGAGGAGATTAAAAAATATTTAAATAAAAAAATTTCATTAGAACAGGCCTTTGATCAGACTTTTATAAGAACAAGACGATACGTGAAAAGACAAAGAACTTGGTTCAGGGGACATATGAAGGACTGGATAAGTATTTTTAACCCTAATTTTGATATTTTAACAAAAAAAATTGAAAATTTAGTCACTTCATCTTGACCGTTAAATTAACTAGTTTAGATTGATTTTTTTCGAAAATTTTTTTTATGTCACAAATAACTGGAGCAGAAATCGTATTCAAAGCTTTTGCTGATCATGGCGTTGAATATATTTTTGGCTACCCGGGTGGAGCAATTCTTCCTTTATATGACGAATTAAAAAATCATAAAAAAATTAAACATATTCTTGTTAGACATGAACAAGGCGCAGGACATGCAGCAGAAGGGTATGCAAGATCATCTGGAAAAGCTGGAGTTGTTCTAGTTACCTCAGGACCAGGAGCAACAAATATGGTTACAGCTTTAACTGATGCTTATATGGACTCAATTCCATTAGTTTGTGTTACTGGTCAAGTCCCAACTCATTTAATAGGAACAGACGCTTTTCAAGAATGTGATACGACAGGTATTACAAGACCGTGCACAAAACATAATTGGTTAGTGAAAAATATTAAAGATCTTCCAATTATAATGCATAAAGCATTTCACATCGCAACTAGTGGAAGACCAGGACCAGTTCTAGTTGATATTCCAAAAGATATTCAATTTCAAAAAACAGAATATATAAAAAAAGAAGATGTAATTCAAAAAATTAACAAAGTTGCAACCGAAGTTGAAACTTCAGAATTAGATAAAATTGTTGATTTAATTTATAAATCAAAAAAACCAATTATCTATTCTGGTGGTGGGGTTGTTAATTCTGGAGATAAAGCTTCAGAACTTCTTCAAGATTTTGTTAGAATAACTGGTTTTCCTATTACTTCAACATTACAAGGACTAGGGGCTTTTCCGGGTGATGATCAGCAGTTTCTTGGAATGCTTGGAATGCATGGAACTTATGAAGCAAATAATGCCATGCATGATTGTGACTTGATGATAAATATTGGAGCTCGTTTTGATGATCGTATCACAGGAAAAATAGATAAATTTTCACCAGGATCTAAAAAAATTCATATTGATATTGATCCATCGTCTATAAATAAAATTATAAAAATTGATCACGCAATTGTTGGTGATGTTGAAAATGTTTTAAACAAATTAATCACGGTTTTTAAGAAAAAATATCCAAATTTTAAAAATTCAAACAAAGAAAATATTAGTGAATGGTGGAAGCAGATTAATAAATGGAGAGAAAAAAAATGTTTATCATTCGTTCAGGGAAAAAAAACTATTAAGCCGCAATATGCAATTGAAAGATTATATGAACTAACAAAAAATCAAGATACTTTTATAACTACAGAAGTTGGTCAGCATCAAATGTGGGCAGCTCAATATTATAAATTCAAAAAACCAAAGAGATGGATGACTTCTGGGGGTCTTGGTACAATGGGTTTTGGTCTTCCTGCGGCAATTGGAGTTCAATTAGCAAATCCAGGAAAATTAGTAGTTGATATTGCGGGTGAAGCTTCCATCTTGATGAATATTCAAGAATTATCTACAGCAGTTCAATACAGACTTCCTGTT
>RGRP01000069.1 GCA_010021145.1 Candidatus Fonsibacter lacus | reverse complement strand
CCCGGCATGGTGAACCCGCAGGGCGGCCCGGACAGAGGGAGTTTTGAGAATGGCTGAATACGTTTCAACATTTAGGATGCCATCCGAATACGAGCGTGCGGCGATGGAAGCCCGCCGCCGTCAACGCATGGCAGAGATGCTTGCTCAACAGGCGTACAACCCAATGGAGTTTCAGGGTGCGCCGATCCCCAAAGCAGCCCCTTTTGTGCAGGGACTTCAGGCGTTCTTAACAGCGCGTCAGTTGCGTAAAGCAGAGGAAGCCGAAAAAGAGGCTAAAGCGACAGAATCCGATTACGCCAAACGTCTTGCTGGACGTATGGGCGGCGTATCGGAGTTGCCTGATTACGGCACCCCAGAACAGCAAGCAGCGCGTATTGATGCGGAAGAAGCCGCGCAGCGTGCATCGGGACAGTTGCAAGAAGTTACGCCGACCGCGCAGTATCGTTTCAATCCGCAAGAAGCGTTAGAGATGGCTTCTACGGAAGTTGGCACAGCGGCGTTAAAGAACCGCCCGTTTATGGCATCTCGGCTTGCTGAAATGCTCAAAAAGCCGGAAGAAAAGAAACCTGCAAAATTTGGCACAACTCCGCAATTTGATGCCCAAGGCAATGCTTACATTATCAATGAAGCCGGAGAAATGAAGTATTTAACTGGCGTGAAAAAGCCAGCGGAAGTACGAGCGCCAAAAGATGAGCGTTTGGTTTCAATCATTGGGCCTGATGGAAACCCGGTGTTAGTGCGCGAAAGTCAAGCCGTTGGTAAAACTCCATATACGCCAAGAACATTGGCGCAAGAAACAGCGGAGGCGGCAAAAGTTCAAGCAAATGCGCAACGTGAAATTGATACGCAATCAGCATTAGACAACATTGGTGAATTGATCGCTCATCCGGGTCGTAAACTAGCAACTGGCGCGTCTAGTTTTGCAAGTAAAGTCCCGGGTACAGATGCGTACGACTTTGCGGCTAAACTTGATACGTTTAAAGCGCAGACGTTTGTGCCGATGGTATCGGCCCTAAAAGGCATGGGTGCATTGTCGGATGCAGAAGGTAAGAAACTTCAAGCCGCTGTTGGTGCGCTTGACCCCAGCATGAGCGAAGAAGCATTTGTTAATGAACTTAACAAGGTTGCTACGACATTGGTTGCAAAGGCCAAAGCAGCGGGCCTTAACGTCACGCTTCCAATCAATATGGAGCAGGTGATTGATCTGCCACCGCGTGGGAGATAACGGGAATGCCTGTATATCGCATTGAAGGAAAAGTTTATCGCGCAGAAAACGCTGATGAAGCGTATGCCATGCACGATAACGCAATAAAGGCTGGAACTCCAACAGTCGAAGCGATGACTCATCGCGTAAGTGGTGGCATGGGCGCAGAGCCATCTATGCCAAAACCGTTTGTTGTAGACAAAGAAACGGGGAAAATTCGTTCATTAACCGGGCTTGAAAAGTTTGGATATGGATTTGGCCTTGGTACGCGCAATGTCGGCATGAAGTTAGCCGAAATGCTAAACATGACGACCCCGGAAAAGGTGCAAGAAGCCGAAGCGGAAGCCAAGCCAATTATTAGCCAATACCCCGGCAAAGCGGGCGCGTTTATTGGTGAAACGGCGGCTCTTTATCCTGTTGGCGGTTTGGCAGGTCGCGCTGTGGCGGGCGGTGGTCCACTTATGCGCGGTATCGCGGAAGGCGCAACGCAGGGCGCTGTGATGGGTGAACCCGGTAATCGGATTGAGGGGATGATGACAGGCGCGGCCCTTGGTGGCGCGATCCCCGCTGCGGCAGGTGCATATCGCTCTGTTGCTCAAGGTATGCCAGTTGAGCGAAGTGCGCGCAAATTGATTAGCCGTGGAGTAGAACTTACCCCGGGTCAAATGGCTCCTGATAGTGCATTAGGGACCATTGAAGAAGCATTGACGGCAATTCCCGGCATTGGCACCCGCATTAAAAATATGCGTGGTCGCGGGTGGGAACAAACGCAAAATTTAATTGCTCAAGAGGCAGCCCCACCGGGCGTAACAGTTACCCCAAGGAAAGACCCGCAAGCCATGTTTAATGATTTGGCTGATGCTTACGATAAAGCATACCAAGTTGGCAAAGGGTTCCCGGTTGTTCCCGCCATCATGCGCACTTCCGGCGGTGACATACCGTTAAGCGCGGCGTTAGAAGTTCCGCGTAATGCGGTCGCAGATAACGCTTCCAAGGCATACGCGCAAAGTTTTTTAACCAACCTTAATTCCAGCATTAAAGGTAAAGGTTCAAAACTTAAAAGCGATGACTTATTTGATATGCGGTCAAAAATCCGCGCAGAAATTAGGGATTTGCGTAAAAACCCTAATGCGCCATTCAAGGCTGCTGACTTGTTGCAGAACGCTGAAAAGCGCGTAACGGAAGCATTGGAATCGCAGTTAAAACCGGATGTAATTGCTCAAATTCGCGCAATAGACGCAAAGTACGGCAATTTTAAAGTTATTGAAGATGCCCTTTACCGATCAAAAGATCAGGCAGGGTTCACTCCGGCGCAGTTCTCTATGGCTGTTCGTGAATCAGCACCTTCCCGCATGAGTTATGCAGGTGGCGGTGGCAGGATGCGGGACATTTCTGGCGCGGCAGCGCAAGTATTCCAGCCACGCGAACCAATGACAGGTCGTCAACTTGCTACGCTATCTGGCCCTGTTGTGGCGGGCATACTAGGCGCGAATGCCGCGCCGGTAGCCACCGCTGCCGCAGCAGGAGTGGCAGGGTTGCCGTATGCAAAAGGCGTTGTCGGGCAAGTTGCAAGAGATGTTCTTGTTGGAAAAACGCCAGTTCAACAAGCCATGAGAAGCGCGGAAAGATCATTACGTCGGACGTTGACGCCAAAAGAGCGGGAAGCAATTGTTAGAGCATTGCAAACTTCCGCGATAACTGGTTCGGTTTCAGAATAACCATGTCACCGTTTACGGCGACAGGCTTTGCAATACCGAGAGGGAGTTCCCTTTGCGGAAATCTGTTGCCCCGTGTTTTCGGGGGTGTATTCATGCCCTCGTTTGCAATGGGTTCGGGCTTGTTGCCGTTTAGCGTTTGCCAGCCCGCCAATCGCAAGGCCGTCCAACACACGAAACATCTCCGTGGACAGCACTTTTTCAATGGGATAACCCTTGTGGAACCGTCCAAGCAGAGTGTTGATGTGAATGCCAAGGCGTTCCGACCATTGACGGGCGGTCAGCGTTACGTCGTCTTTGGTAATTCGGACATTGGCTTCTCGGTTGTTGGACTGTTCTTTGCGCGTCGCCCATCGGCAGTTTTCAGGGCTGTAAGGGCCGTTGTTATCAATACGATCAAGAGTGGCTCCGGGTGGTCGTTCACCCATATCCGCAATAAAATTCGCAAACGACATCCATCGTTCGCAAACATAAATGCCTCGTCCCCCATATCGTTTATATGCCGGGTCTTTCGGATTAGAACAACGCTGTTTGGCGGCTTGCCATGCGGCGTACAAGTTGGTTTGGGATCGGCCATGACTACGCTTCATGATGCAAGCGTATTACAATGGAGTAGGAAAGTCAAATGAGTTTCAATGGTTCTGGGTCGTTTTTGATAAACACCGCCGGTCAGCCAGTAGTTTCTGGCACGGTCATTTCATCCACCGCGTTTAACGCGTTGACAGCCGATCTGGCGACGGGTCTTTCCACCTGTATCACCAAGGACGGTCAGACCACCGTTACCGCCAACATCCCGATGTCTAACTACAAGTTCACGGGACTTGGCGCGGGGTCTGCGGCAACCGACTCGGCTAACCTCTCGCAGGTTCAGTCCTCCGTCGTCAAACTGCTCGCCTCCGTCTCGGGCGCTGACACCATCACGGCTGTCGGATCGCCCACGGTTACGGCGTATGCCGCCGGTCAGATGTTCTACTTCATCGCGGCGGGCGATAACACCACGACCGTTACGCTCAACATTGACGGACTTGGCGCAAAGGCTGTAACCCGTGACGGCTCCGTAGCCCTTGCAGCGGGCGACATCAAGAGCGGTGAGGTGGTGGTCGTTGTATACGACGGCACCCGCTTCCAAGTCGTCTCGCAAATAAACAGCAGCGGCAATGCCACGTTTGCCAACGTCTCCATCACCTCCGCGCTGAACGTCGGTGGTGTGGCGACCTTTACAAGCAACCCTGTCCTTTCCGGCGGCACCGCAAACGGCGTGCTGTATCTGAACGGCAGCAAAGCGGCGACGAGTGGGAGTGCGCTGACGTTTGATGGGACAAATCTTAATGCGGGTAGCGCAACGTTCCCAAGCGGAAGAGTAAGGCTAAAGCAGGCTGATGACACGACCAAGCAAAAGGGTCTGATTATTGAAGCCGCAGCAGACGATTCAATCCTTGCTGTTGGATACGACGGCACTTGCTTTACTTACAACGCGACTTACAACACAGGTGGCGCATACAAACCCCAAGCGTGGTGGGTTAGTGGCTCCGAACAAATGCGCCTCACCTCCACGGGCCTCGGCATCGGGACGAGTTCGCCGGGTCAGAAGTTGGAAGTTGCAGGGAACATC
>RGRP01000068.1 GCA_010021145.1 Candidatus Fonsibacter lacus | reverse complement strand
GTCCTGACTCGCTGCAGGATCTGAGCTGCAGCAGGGCCAAACGCAACCGGCACCGGGCCGCCGTCTGCTGTGGCTATGTCAGGGTGTTCTGCTGGAGCTGCTGGGCCGTCCTGCAGGCTGTCTGGCCGTCCTGGGCTTGTCTGGGCTTGTCTGGTCTGGGCTGGGCCGTCCTGCTGCTCGCTGCTGTTTTCGTGCAAAACACATTCAGCATGTTGTTTGTGTGTATTCCCTGAATCTTCAATGGGGCGGACACCCGTGTCCGGGGGGGGGGACACCGCCGGCACCGTGGCACCATCGCCAGCAGGAGCACCACGCCGCCACGATATCAGGCTACTGGTCTGGCCGCCGTCTGGCCGCCGCCGGGGGCTACTGAGAATCCAGCCGGACAACTCCAACTCCCTCAGAATTCGCCTAACGTGGCGATTACTCAGGCCGCACTCGCTTGCCAACGTGGCCACCGAAGGCCAGCAGACTTCCGACTCGCCGAGATAATCAATCAAGGACCGCAGCAGGCACCGAGCTGCTGGGCTGAGCTGATCGACCGTGGCCGCCTTGACCTGGCGAATCCGGGACACCCGCACATTCTGACGGGCTGCTGAGATTGACGCGGGGGTGAGTTTCAGTTTATTGTGCATCCGTCCGAGCATCCGAGCGAGGGCAATCAGAGCGGGCACCGGTCTAGGGTGTACCGCTCTTTTCGTTTGCACCCTTGCAAACGACACCGGACCATAGCAGCAGGCCGCCGCCGCCGACAACCCCACCAGACCGGGCAAATCCGGGCAAATCGGCATCATCCGCCGAAAACCGACCGCATAGGATTGCGCCTGAGGGCCTCCGGGCAGCTCGCCCGATACTTTACCCACCCGGAAAACGAGCCATTGCAGGGGGCTGTGGCAGGGGGGCTACGGGTCCCTTTTCAGGAATCTTCCCTGTTGGCTATCCTGGGAACTGCCGTGTTGGCTGACTGAATTTGTTTTCACGCCGAACGCCGACCGGCAACCCAGACCTTGCTTACCTGGTCTGAGCTGGTGAGATACTGCAGCACCAGCTCGCTAATCTGCTGGTCATTCTCAAGGGCAATCAGTTTCAAGCACCGGATCATGTCCGCCGGCAATCGCACCTGCAGCGGGGCCAGCGTGTCTGACCAATCGCCAGCAGCACCAGCTCGCTTCCGGCGTTTGGGCGTCTGCTCTGGTGTGTCCGCCGAGCTGCTGGAGCTGTCCGGGCTGGAGCTGTACCCACTGCCGTAACTGCTGCTGAACGTGTCCGCCATGACTGGGCCACCCTGAGACTATGCTGACAACCTGACAACCGACTGTCACCATCGACACCGAGCACCGCAGCACCGCAGACTATCCCAGCGCACCAGTACCCACAACGCAACCCGCACAATCGGACACCATGACACCCTGACCGCATGGCCGCCGCCAAGCACTCCGGGCACCTGTTTTTTTTACCAACCGTCCGGTTAGTAAAAAATAGTGATTGACAACCAGCCGTCATGCCGTATTATCTGCTGACCGTCTGACAAGTAGACAACCAACCAAGCGGAATACCGACCATGACCACCACCACCGCCGCTATCGCCTACGTCCGAGTTTCCACCGAACAGCAGGCCACTGAGGGCGTAAGCATGGCCGCACAGCTTGAAAGAATCCGGGCTTACTGTCTGGCCAACGGTCTGGAGCTGGTCGCAATCCACGAGGATGCGGGGCTGTCTGGCAAACGAGCAGACAACCGCCCAGGGCTGCAGGCCGCACTGGCCGACGTTTGCAATCGTGGGGGCGTGTTGGTGGTGTACTCGCTTTCCCGACTCGCCCGCAGCGTGGCCGACTCGCTCGCAATAATCGACCGTCTGCAGCGGGCCGGGGCCGATCTGGCCTCACTGACCGAACGAATCGACACCACCACCGCCGCCGGCAAAATGCTGCTGACCATGCTGGCCGCCTTCGCACAATTCGAGCGGGACCTGACCGCCGAGCGGACCACCGCCGCACTCGCTCACAAGAAAGCACTGAACCAGCGTGTTGGTACTGTCCCGTTTGGCTGGGATCTGTCTGCCGACGGCACCACCCTGCTGGAGAACACCGCCGAGCAGCAGACCATCGCCACTATCCGAGCACTGAGGGCCAGCGGAATGACACTGCAGGCTATCGCCGACCACCTGAACACATCATCAATCCCAACCAAGAAAGGCACAGCATGGGCACCGAAAACCATCCGGGATATCGCCAACCGGGCAGCATGACCATGACACCACCACCGGGCCGCACTCAGGGCCAGCAGGATCTGCTGGAGCTTCTGGGGCACCAACTGCAGCAGCATTCACCAGACCGCCAGCAGGAGCTGCTGGAGCTGGTTAGGCTGGAACGTATCGCCGAGCTGAAAGCCGAGCTGTCTGCATGGCCGGCAATCGACCGTCACGAGATACTGACTTTTCTGGAGCGTTTGAGCCATGGCACCTAAACCGACACCGACACCGGCAACCACTGACAACCAGCTCGCCGACCGTATCCGGGCCGCCATGCTGGCCAGCGGATTGACACGATACCAACTGAGCCAGCAGACCGGGGTATCGCAGGCTGTACTGGGGCGATTCGCATCAGGCAAGCGGGATCTGACTTTGAGCACCGCCAGCAGGCTGGTGCCAGCTCTGGGGTTAAAGCTGGAGACCACCACCAAACGAAGGCCGAAAGCATGAGCACCGACACCGACCAAATCGCAATCTGCCGTTTCATCGCCGAGCATCAGGGCTGGTCACTCCGGGCCGATGGGTCCGTCTGCACTGCAGCAGGTCGCGCTATCTCGGGCAATGGCTGGGCCGGATTCTCTGGGGCGTGCATCCTGCAGGGCTGGATATCGTTTCAGCCGCACTCCGGGACCACGCTACCGACGGGCCGCCGTATCGCCGGCATCGTCATTGAATGGGATACTGTCCGGAGCTGGGCCGAACGCCAGCAGGAGCTGCAGAGACGATTGCAGGGCAAAGCATCCACCGAGCAGCACTGAACGAAAAACACCCTGCACGCCGGGCAAGCGGGCAGGGTGAAGAACCAACCAACCGCACTATAGCGAACGGAATCAACCATGGCACGAGACGATGCGTATTTTCAATTCCCACTCAGGTACATCACCGCCGACACACTCACAATCAGAGACTGTCACGATAGGCGACGAAACCTGAAATACATCGGCAACAGCACCGAAGAACGGATGCGGGCTGGTGTGCACTATTCAAGCTGGATAACACTGAGGAAAACGCCCGTGGAGAAGCTGAGCTTTGAAGCTGAAGGCTACCGCAAACAACAGCCGAACAGCGTGAATCATACCGGGCCGCTGTCCGAATCGCTCAAGCGTGTTTTGGGTGTGGCAAACATGCTGGGCTATAGCTGGCCTTCGATATCTGACACCGGGGCCACCGCCGAACTCGAAGAATGGGAGCTGCACGAACACGAACGCCAGCAGAAGGGCTGGATGGTACGGATTCGCACTGACATCGCCTGGGACATTATCAAACACGCCGAGCACTGGCCGCAAAACAAGCTGCGGACACTGGCCGCCCTGTACGCCATCATCGGCACCGATAGTATCAAGCGGGTAACGTATGGATTGATTCGAGCACTGGCCGCCGGGGCCAGCTCGCCGAAGGATGCGGAAAAACAGGGCCTCAAGCTGCTGCCTGAACGCACCGTCAGAGACTGGCTGGATAAGCTGTATGACCGGGGCTTGTTTCGGCTGTGCCGACACAACGGGCACCGATACTACGCGCTGTCCGGGTCATACAAATCCGATGCGGAATTTGCCGCCGCCGTCCTGCGATTCAACCAACCACGCAAACGCCGCCAGGTACTGGATACCGCCGACCTGACCGCACCATCAGCAGGCACTCAGGGAGCCGCACCCTGAACGCACCCCACACGCACCCAACGCGCACCCCCCACCGCACCCCAACACGCACCTGGACACCGCACCCCCCGCCGCACCCTGACGCGCACCAATCATAGAAGCTGTGGTCATAGAATCCGTTTGCATAGAAGCTGTGGGTTTAGAAGCTGTGAGTAGAAGCTGTAAGCAAACGAGGGTATAAAGGGCAAAGCAAAAAAAACGAAAACTCAGGGGGCAATTCTCCGGAGCACTGACCGGGCCTTTTCCTCGCTCGCTGCTGTGGGGAACGCCGCCATCACCTTCGGATTCTGCAGCAACCACCGCAGGGCAGCGCAGGGGTTACGGAGCTTACCCAACCGATACCGCCGGAGCACTTCGCACCAGCTCGCAACGAAGGCCAGCCGGGCAGCATCACTGGCCACCAGCAACCCACCCCGCAACGCCTGGTCATAGCAGGCCAGCAGGTACTGGGGATCTGTCAGCCGGGCAGGGTCAAACACTATCCACCGACCACGAGCACCAGCAGGAGCTGCAGGAATCGCAGGAGCTGCAGGGCTTTGAGAGAAAGGCACAGGGGGGGTATCGCTCGCCCTGGCCGGCACCGTGGCCACCGTGGCCACCGTCCTGACTCGCTGCAGGATCTGAGCTGCAGCAGGGCCAAACGCAACCGGCACCGGGCCGCCGTCTGCTGTGGCTATGTCAGGGTGTTCTGCTGGAGCT
>RGRP01000067.1 GCA_010021145.1 Candidatus Fonsibacter lacus | reverse complement strand
AACTTTCCTACTTTTGCCATCATGTCAGGCGTAGAAATTAGTACATCAAAATTAACTTTGCCAGAATTTATCTCGTTAATTAAATCCTCTGATCCTGATATTTCAGCTCCAGAAGTTTTAGCTTCAGTTAATTTGTCGTTACCACAAATAACTGCAACTTTAACTTTTCTGCCATTTCCATTTGGTAAATCTACTACAGTTCTTAAATTTTGATCCGTTTTAGCTTTATCAATATTTAAGAAAAAAATTGCTTCCATTGATTCAGGAAACTTTGTGTTTGATTTTGTTTTTAATAATTTAATAGCTTCTGGTAAGGCAAGTTCTTTTGTTTTATCATGACCTTTAATTAAAGCTGAATATCTCTTTGAATGTTTTTTTGACATTAATCTTTTACCTCAACCCCCATTGATCTTGCTGAACCAGCAATAATTTTAATCGCCTGTTCAATATCAAAAGCATTTAAATCTTTCATTTTTATTTCTGCAATTTTTTTTAGTTGAGCTTTAGTAATTGATCCTGCAATATTTCTTCCTGGTTCTTTAGAGCCGCTCTTAAGTTTTATAGCCTCTTTAATTAAAAACGATGCAGGTGGTGTTTTAATTATAAAATCAAATTTTTTGTCTTTATATATTGTAATAACAACTGGAACAGGTTGTCCCATTAAAGATTTGGTTTTATCATTAAAAGATTTACAAAATTCCATTATATTCACCCCTCTTTGTCCAAGAGCGGGACCAACAGGAGGGGCTGGGTTGGCTTGTCCTCCTTTAATTTGTAATTTTAGAATTCCAGAAACTTCTTTAGCCATACTTAAATCTTTTCTACCTGTCCGTATTCTAACTCTACAGGTGTGGGCCTACCAAATATCGAAACAGAAACCTTTAGTCTAGACTTTTCTTCATCGACACCCTCTACTAAGCCACTAAATGATGCAAATGGTCCATCACATACTCTAACTTGTTCTCCGATATCAAAACTTATGCTAGTTGAAGGTTTAAGAGCTCCATCTTCAATTTTTCCCATAATCTTTGTTACTTCAGCTTCTGATATTGGTGTTGGCTTACCTGGAACGCCTAAAAATCCTGTAATTCTTTTTATAGATTTAATTAAATGATAAACTTGATCATTCATCTCTAACTTCGCTAAAAAATAACCAGGAAAATATTTTTTCTCTGAAGTTGTTCTTTTTCCTTTTTTTACTTCTGTAACTTCATGGGTTGGAACTAATGTTTGCTCGAAGTGATGTGCCAAACCCTCTTTTTCAAGTTTTTCAGGAATAAGACTCGCTACTTTTTTTTCTGCGCCTGAATGAGCCTGAATTATATACCACTTCATCATAAGTTAAATTCCCAATAGATAATTTAAACCTAATTTAAAAATTTGGTCTAATAATAAAAAAAATAAAGCTGCTATCACAGACATAACGAAAACTGTAAATGCCCCAATAGTAGTTTCTTTTCTTGTTGGCCAAGATATTTTTAAAGCCTCCTGCTTAACAGATCTTAAAAATTGAATAGGATTAAACATATTTTATAATCTGTGGCAGGAGTGGAGGGACTTGAACCCGCAACCTCCGGTTTTGGAGACCGGCGCTCTACCAATTGAGCTACACTCCTAAGATTTATTCTATAATCTTAGTAACTACTCCAGCTCCTACGGTTCTTCCTCCTTCTCTAATCGCAAATTTTAAATTATTATCCATCGCAATTGGAGTGATTAAAGTAACTGTCATCTTCGCATCATCACCAGGCATGATCATCTCAACGCCCGCTGGTAAAGCAACTTCCCCTGTAACGTCTGTAGTTCTAAAATAGAACTGAGGACGATATTTAGTAAAGAATGGAGTATGTCTTCCACCCTCTTCTTTTTTTAGAATATAAGCTTGAGCTTCAAATTTAGTATGAGGTTTAATTGATCCTGGCTTAGCCAAAACTTGACCTCTTTCAACTTGATCACGCTCAATACCTCTTAAAAGAATACCAACGTTATCTCCTGCTTCACCTGAGTCTAAAAGTTTTCTAAACATTTCAACGCCTGTACAAACAGATTTTTGTGTAGCTTTAATACCGATGATTTCCATTTCTTCACCAGTTTTAATTACTCCAGATTCTATTCTACCTGTAACAACTGTACCTCGACCAGAAATCGAAAATACGTCTTCGATTGGCATAAGGAACGGTTTGTCTTTTGGTCTGTTTGGTTGTGGAATGAATGCATCAACCGCATCCATTAATGCAAGAATTGGTTTTTCTCCAAGTTCAGCATCACCTTCGATCGCTTTTAATGCTGATCCTTTAATAATTGGAGTTTTATCTCCAGGGTATCCATAAGAAGTTAGAAGTTCTCTAATTTCCATTTCAACAAGATCTAAAAGTTCTTTGTCATTAACAGTGTCAACTTTGTTTAAAAAAACAACTAGAGCCGGAACTCCAACTTGTCTTGCTAAAAGAATATGCTCTCTAGTTTGTGGCATCGGGCCATCTGCTGCATTTACAACTAAAATAGCTCCATCCATTTGCGCGGCACCTGTAATCATGTTTTTCACATAGTCAGCGTGTCCTGGACAATCAACGTGTGCGTAGTGACGCTTTCCTGTTTCATATTCAACGTGAGCTGTAGAAATAGTAATACCTCTTGCTTTTTCTTCAGGTGTTTTATCAATCTGATCGTAAGCAACAAATTTTGCTCCGCCAGTTTTTGCAAGAACTTTAGTGATCGCGGCTGTTAAAGTTGTTTTACCATGATCGACGTGACCAATAGTACCAATATTACAATGTGGTTTCGTTCTTTGAAATTTTTCCTTAGACATTTACTTTTTCTACACCTCTCAGTTTATTATTAATTTTTTAATCTGGAGCGGGTGAAGAGAATCGAACTCTCACAACCAGCTTGGAAGGCTGGAGTTCTACCATTGAACTACACCCGCGTAACCAAACCTTACTCCTAATTTTATTTGGTTGCCAACAATTCTTTTCTTTAAACACTCCCTCTTGGTGGAGGGGGAAGGATTCGAACCTTCGTAGGCCGGAGCCAACGGTTTTACAGACCGTCACCTTTAACCACTCGGTCACCCCTCCAATTTTTCACAAAACGACGGAGGTTTTGTTTTGAGTGGCTTTCAAGTGTTCTAAAAAAGAAAAATTTACAACACAACTTCTTAACCACACTATTGCGATTTTGAAGCTTAAAATTATGCGGAATATAATTAGTGAGCAATATTAATGCAATACATTTTTAGCTAAAATTAAGATAGTTATAACGATTAAATCAATGAAAACTGGCTTATTTTGGATAGGTGGTAAACATGCAGTTTTATCTGCCATCAAAAATCCAAAAAGAAAAATAAATAAGTTAATTATTACCCAAGAAAATCAAAAAGATTTTGATCCTAAAAATTTTAGTAAAAGAATTATAATTGAAATTAAAGATAAAAAAGAAATAGATAAAATTTTTACTAGTGAGAATATTGTACATCAAGGAGTTGCTGCCGAAATAGAGAATATTCCAACAATTGAATTAAAAGAATATTTAAAAAATAAGAATAATTCAAAAAATACAGTTGTTGTTCTCGATGATATAACAGATCAAAGAAATATAGGATCAATAATTCGATCGTGTAGTGCATTTGATATTGATGGCATTATTCTTTTAGAAAAAAATTATAATCCTAAAAATAAAATGATGTACAAAAGCGCTAGCGGGGCAATGGAAATTGTGAATATTATACCAGTCTCAAACATCACTAATGCTTTAGAGGTTCTCAAAAAAAATAATTATTGGGTTTATGGATTAGACGGTCATGCAAAAGAAAATATTGAAGATCAAAAATGGTCAAATCAAAATGCTTTTGTTTTTGGATCTGAAGGAGAGGGACTTAGAAGATTAGTAAAAGAAAATTGTGATCATGTAATAAAAATTGACATTAATAAAGAAATTGAAAGCTTAAATGTATCTAATGCTGTTTCAGTAACTTTAGGTATTTTTAGATTGCTAGATAAAAAAAATTAAAATCCAAAACTAGATTTTATTCCATCAACAATAAATTGAATTGCTAAAGATGCTAGAATTAAAGCTATAACTCTTGAAAAGACATTTAAAATATTTTTACTAGTATAGTTTGCAAGAATTGCAGAAAATATCATATGAAAAAAAGTTACAATCATCACTGCTGTCAAAGCGACATATACCATAATTAATTTTTCTGGATGCTTAGAGCTGGCGTTTACTAAAAGTAAAACCGAAGTTAAAGCAGCTGGTCCCGCTATTAATGGTATAGCAAGTGGAAATATTGCAATTTCTTCTAAAGTTTTTTCATGCAAAACTTTATTTGCACTCTCCTCTCTTCTCAACCTTCTTTTGTCTAATAGCATTTCAATTGAAATAATAAATAAAATTATTCCTCCTGCAATTTTTAGAGAGTCTATTGAAACCCCAATCCAATTAAAAAAAAATTTTCCACCATATGCAAATATAATTAATACTATAAAAGAAATTAAAGATGCTTTAATTGCAATCTTAAACCTTTGCTCTCTTGTTGCTCCTTCAGTTAATAATAAAAATAAAGGACCAATTCCTGCTGCATCAATAGCTACGAACAATACTGCAAAAGAATTAAAAAAAGCAGAACTCATATTAAATATTAATAAAACTATATCTCATAAATACTGGCGGGAGTGACGGGACTCGAACCCGCGGCCTCCTGCGTGACAGGCAGGCGCTC
>RGRP01000066.1 GCA_010021145.1 Candidatus Fonsibacter lacus | reverse complement strand
TAGTGGTCTTGAGGATTACAACTCTGTTACCATCGGCAGTCTTAGCGTCACGACATCTGGTGCCAGCAATATGGCAACTGGTGCTGACCGTGTGCCACCGATCTTTGAACGGTATTTGACCGGGCTTAGAATTAGTGGACCAGGCAACTTTGCTATTCGCCGGAGCTGATCATGGGATACGCCTATCCTGGGGCTGAATACATCAGCGACACCACTGCTCATACCGGGCGCTTTGCCAAGATCTGCGCCCTTGAGGATTCGGTGATTGCGACGCTAGTTGCTGAGGATTATACCGGCAATGCTTTGACCGCTGTACCGCTTAAGGCAACAGGTGAGATATACGGCATCTTCACTAGCGTGACGCTGACCAGCGGCACTGTTGTTGCCTACAGGATCTAATTATGTCCACTCTGCAGGCGATTGACAATACCTACAGCATCGGCGGTGATTTTGTCACTTCGACTGATGCTAAAACCGGGCGCTGGAATCGGATTGTCATTTTGAAAAACAACACTAGCTTTTCTGTCCTAACCGCTCAAAACTGGACTGGCAACAGCCCTGTTGGTGAATCATTTCCTGCAGGCTTTGAAATCCAAGGCGTTTTCACTGCCTTTACTTTGAACAACGGTGGCGCTGTCATCGCCTACAAGATCTAACCATGGCAAAATCACACGGCGGCGCCAGTCATGTTGATTACGCAATCGGCGCTGAGCTGATTACTGACACTGCTGCTCATACCGGCAAGTTTCACCACATTGACTTTTACGAAAACAGCACGATTACGGCAATCGTTTCAACAAACATCATTGACAACAGCTTTGCCGGTGCTTCAGTAGACCAAGGCGCACACCTGACTGGTTACTTCACCAGCATTCAGCTCCAGAATGGCGCCTGCATCGCTTACAAGATCTGATGGCACTCGCAACCTCGCTACAGAAAACAGCCTCCAAGCTGATGGCGAAGTTTGGCGGGGAGGTCAGCATCCGTCGAATAGCAACAGGTGCTTACAACACGACAACAGGATCTGCGAGCGTAACTGCTACTACGACCATCGTCCGTGGTGTGCTGGAGAATGTCAGCGAACGTGAAGTCAATGATCTAATCAAAGGCACTGATCGTAAGCTGACTGTTGCTGCTGTTGATTTAGCTGCTGAACCTACCGTTGCTGATCAAGTTACTGTTGGCGGTCGTATCCTGCAAACCGTTGAAGTTCGTAGGATCGAGCAGGATAATACTGCCATTGTCTACGAAATCTTTTTGAGAGAATGATATGGCAGGCGTTATCAAGTTTGAAGATATTGGCAAGTACACGGAGCAGCAGTTTCAAAAGCTGCTTCGCGTAGCGGTCCTTGAAACTGACTCACGTCTTAAAAACGAAAGCCCTGTTGATACTGGGCGCTTTCGTGCGAGCTGGGCTATTGGGCAAAACGCTGCACCATTTCAAGGGCAGCCTGAAGGCGAGTATTCAGAAGCGCCGCCCAATGCAGTTAATTACCAGCTAGGTAACGAGAAGGCTGGGAACATCTACAGCATCCATAACAACTTGCCATACGCTGAGCCGCTAGCACTTGGGCATAGTCCCAAGGCTCCTTCCGGCTGGGTTGATAGCGTTGCGAAGAACATACAGACTTGGGTGGTAGCGCAAGCCGCCAAAATCGGGCAGGAATCATGAGCCTTAACACCATCAGAGCAGCCATTGAGGCTCGTATCGCAACTGAGTTTGCTTTGTCGCCTGTCCTGCAGGTGTCGTATCAAAACGTCCCATTCAGCCCACCAAATAACGCGAGCTGGATTCAAACGAACATCCTATGGGGTGATTCGGCTTATCTTACGATCCTTACCGAGTCAAATCGTGGCACCGGCGAAGGCTACGACCGTCGCAACGGCACATTGACGTTCAATATTTTTAGCCCACGCGGTCAAGGTCCAGGTGCAGGGCTTACCATCGCCCAGCGATGCATCGACCTGTTCTCACGTTTGCAGCTACAAAATATCAAGTTTGACCCTGCAAATGGTCCGCGCACCATCGAACCCGCTGCGCCGGAAGGGTTTTACCAAACGCAGGTTGCGATAACTTTTGAGGCTTACGAGCAAAGCTAGACTTGATCTAGCCACCTACCGTTCAAAACAATGGCTACTGTTCTGTCCGGTACGTCCGGCGCCCTGTACTACAAGCCTGCTGGCACCAAAGCCACGTTTGCAGAAGCAAACGTTGATGTGGCTGATGACGAAATCACAGTTGCCACCTACCTGAACTTAAAGGTTGGTGATCCTGTGGTGTTCAGTGTAGTGAACACTGAAACTGGTGATAGCGGCACAGGCACACTGCCTGCTGGCATTAGCGCAGCAACGACTTACTACGTCATTACCTATACGGCAGCAACTGGTGTCCTGAAAGTTTCCGCTACTGCTGGTGGCTCCTCGGTTGCGATTACCGATGATGGCACTGCAGTTGCTCCTAATGCCTTCCAGGTGGAATACGCCAGTTACGCAGCTGTGGGCGATGTTCGTGAGTGGTCGTTTGAGATCACCCGTGAAGAGATCGACGTAACCACCATTGGTCAGTCGCTTGGACAGTACGCCCCCTTCCGCCGGTATATCACTGGCTTTGCCGATGGCGAAGGTAGCTGCATGGTGTACACAACTGACGATGACACCAATCTGTCGAACCGCATGATCCAGGATGTGCTGCAACGGCAGCAGACTGGTGCATCGTTCAAGCTTTACATTGATCGGGTTATGAGTGGCAGCACTCCGAGTGCCGCCCTTAGCCGCAGTGTTGAGTTTGAGGCAGTGCTGACTTCTGCCAGCCTGACCGTCAACCCTGACGATGCCCAGATGGTGGAAATTGCCTTCCGTCCTGCTGGCACTCCTACTTTCGACTTCAGCAAGAGCTGATAACCTGAAACGGGAGACCGTAAGCCCCTGGGTTGTACCGGGGGCTTTTTCATGCTTAAAGTAGGGCGAACTCACAGGTTTTTATGGCTGCTCAGCCCATGCGTGCATTAGATCGCCTGAAAAAGGCAGCAAACTTAGTGCCGCTCAAGAAAGCTGTGAAGCTTAGCGACGGCTCTGAGTTCGAGTTTTGGCATACAGCCTTGACAATGGCAGAGCGTGAGCGGGCTACCAAGGCTGCAGGTAGCAACGACCCAAACGCTCTGGCTATTCAGCTTTTGGTTGCCAAGGCATTGGATGAAAACGGCGGCAAGATGTTTGCTGCTGGTGATGTGGCAGAACTTAAAAACGAGGTTCGTGACAGCGATCTACAGCGGATCATCCTTGCGTTGATTCAAGATGACCTTGTGGATACTGACACGGGAAACTAAAAGAGGAGCTGAAGCGGGACAAACTGCTGATGCTCCAACTCTCACTAGCCAAAGAGCTGGGTTTCACATTGGCTGAATTGGTTGAGAAGGTAACACCAGAGGAGATGATCCTATGGAATACCTTTTTTAGGCTTGAAAAAGAAGATGCAGAAAAGCAGGCGCGTAAACGGCGGTAGACTAGGGATACAAGCGTGTTAGCGCCGTGTCTGTTGTCGCCAATATTGCGGTCAACCTGGACGCTACCAAAGCGCTTCAGGGGTTAAAGGGACTTGACGGTGCAGTTAAGGGACTGGGTGCTGGCATATCGAGGATTGGCGAACAAATGCGCGGCTTGGGCGGTATCGCTGCGGGTCTTGGTGCTGGCGCTGCTGTCGGTGGCTTTATTAAAGCCGGCGTTGAAGCTGATCGTACTGCCAAAACAATCAAGGCTCTTGCTGGTCAGTACAAAGAAGTCGAGGGAGTCAATAAGCTTGCGAATGATGCAGCTAAAGAGTTCGGTCTAGGACAGACAACGGCATCTAAGGCTGTTGCTGATCTTTACGGTCGATTGCGACCGATGGGTGTAAGCCTTGATAACATAAGCACCACATTTACGGGCGTAAATAAAGCCGCTGCATTGATGAATCTTTCAAGCGCCGATACAGAAGGCGTCATGCTGCAACTTAGTCAGGCAATGGGTTCTGGCGCGTTGCAGGGTGATGAGTTGCGCTCAATCATGGATCGTTTGCCTGCTGTAGGTCAGGCAGTTGCCAAGGTAATGGGTGTCACTGTTGGCGAAGTTAAAAAGCTCGGTGCAGACGGCAAGATCACTACGGATGTGATCATTAAAGCAATGGGTGAGCTGAACAAGATTCAGGCGCCACCGCCAGATCCATACAAGCTATTCCAAGCTGCCCTAGAAAACCTAAGTACCACGATTGGAACGCAGCTGCTACCAGTATTTACACCGCTGGTACAAAAACTTTCAGAGATAGTGGCAAAGATCACGCAATTAGGGGTAGCCAAAACTGTTGTTGAGGCTTTACGACCGATTGGGCAGGCTGCACTTGGATTACTTGATGCGTTTACAAAACTCCCCGAGCCTGTTCAAAAGTTTGCTATCGGATTAGGTGCTGTTGTTCTGGCTCTTGGCTTGATTGCCGTTCCGCTCGGCATAGTGGTTCAAGCGATTGGCGCATTGATACCAGTCGTGACCACTGTCGTTGGTGCGTTAGCTGGACTTTCAATCTTTTCAACGATTGCAGGCTGGCTTGGTGCTCTTGCTCCTGCGATTGGTGCCATTATTACGCTTTTGACTGGTCCTGTTGGCATCGTGGTTGCCGTTGTTGCTGTGGTCGCTGCGATTATCGCTTTCCGAGATGACATCGGCAAAGCATTTCAGGCGGTCGGCAAGATGTTTGCAACGGTTGGGCAAGCTTTCTATGAGCAACTTGTCAAGCCAATCATTGAT
>RGRP01000065.1 GCA_010021145.1 Candidatus Fonsibacter lacus | reverse complement strand
AACTTCATGGCCTGTTCCGAGGCTTCCTTGATCGGTTTCTTGATGGCTTGCCGGTATGCCTTCCATCTTTCCCAAGCGTCTAAATCTAGGTCTTTCATTTGTCAGTCCTCCAATCGGTTGTATCCCAATTGCCTTTCCCGTGATTGCACTCACCGCACAGAATTTGCAAATTTTCTAGTTCTAATGCTAATTCAGGATGCGTTAGGCGTGGTTTGATATGGTCAACGTGCATGACCGCGCCCGTTGCAGGAGTAGCACCACAGCACATACATTTTGGGCCGTACTTCAGCAATGCTTCCATACGCACTTTGCGCCAAGCAAAACTTTCTAAAAACTCTGGTTTGGCGCGTTTGGTTCTTTTTGGTAACTTGTGCTTGTTGGCGCTGATTACTTCTAACATCACGCCTTTATTTTTATCTAGGTAATCAATATTTTTTTCTGGCACCCCAATAAACGAGGCGTGGCGCATTTCTGCCAACAATTTTACGGCTAACTTGATCGGAGATTCGCCAGATTGCAGTCCTTTGCCCCGTACTGCCCTAACGTATCTACTTGCTAACCGTACTCTCTGTGCTTCTGTCATCCTACCCATGTCTTACCACCCCTAATGCTCGGAAGCCCGGTAATGGCCCCCCTACCCCCCATAGATTTGGAAGGTAGTGAGGCCAGCCTTATGCCCGTATAGCCACGGCGTTTAGGCCCGCTGGACTTTGGTAAGCGATGTCCAGCCCGACCACAATGGTCGGCCCTTCGCTGACAGATTTGGCCCATGTCAAGGGGCTGCGTGGCGGGGTGGTTGACAGGACTAGAACAGTCAGTCAGACTTCCATCACGCTTAACTTGCATCCCAAGCGTAAGGCTGCCAACCAGCCGCGTCAAGCCCCCGTTGCCCCCGCTCGGGGGTTTGTCGTTTCTGGCCTCCGTAAAGCGCATTAGCGGCCTTTTGGGGGTTTTGACAACCCCGGCAAATGGCTGCGATCAGCCACAAACTTACCGCCCGTAACAGCCTCTATATCGTGCTGCCGTGCGCGTGGAATACCCCGCTTTTTCCAATGGGAAACGTGCTGCGGAAATACCCCTAAAGCCTTGCATAAAGCGGTTGTTGAGCCGAAATGGGCTATGACTTGATTGATGTCCATAACGTGGACTATAGCCCTTTTACCTGTTCAGGTACAAACTTGTTTGAAAAACTTGTTGACAGGGGTATTGGAACTGGTCAGGATACACACATGGTCAATAACGACCGGCTACCACAGATAGGAGCAACGACATGAAAACGATCAAAGTTATTACCCCGGTTGGCGAATTTACCCGCAGCACAAAAAGCAACTATACCCACGCGGTAGTTCGCAAGTCAGAACTTGCAAACAACATTTACCAACAATTTCTGCAAACCGGCAAAAAACAAAGCGGCGTAGATGGACGCTGGATCAAAGATTGCGGATATGCGGTGACGTATCACACTTCGCTTCGGTCAGCCGCGAACGTTGCACAACAAAAATACCCTTACGATCCCAAATCAGAAGTCATCGGCATTTACGAGGTGGCGGCGTAAGCCGCCCCTCACAACAGGAGCAACAGATATGTCTCACACCTGTACCACCGAACTCTACCTCCTCGGCACGCTCTGGGAAGTAGAGATTGAATTTTCCTACGACCCTGCCGATCCCGACGTTGGCCTCTCCGAAAACGTCTACATAGAAAACGTATGGCTGCTTGGCTACGCGCCCGAGTTTGATGGCAAGTACATCCCTTGCCATATCAAGGCTGACATCCAATGTATGTCCAAGACAGATTACGAAATCTGCGAACAAGCGGTGCATGAGTACATCCGTACTGCTGCCCGCGAAGCCTTTGACGATTCCCACGGATACGAGGATTGACCCATGCGAAACATAGATCGTTTCATCATCTTGTGTATTGCCCTGACCGTCGTGTTCCTAATTTCTGCGACGGTTGACCGATGCGACGGCGGCTGCACGACAGCCGAGGAGGTGCGTAATGGAGGACGATGACACTTGGTGGCACCAACAAGATTTGGAGATGCAGGAACGCGACGAGGAAGAACGCACGGAACGCTGTAACGCTGCACTCGCTGAACTGACCAGCATTATCAATGAAGAACTAAACAAGGTTTTGAGGAAACGACAATGAGCGAATTACTAAAGATCAACGTCAACGACCACACCGAGCGTAAGGGCAATCTCACTTACTTGAGTTGGGCGTGGGCATGGGCCGAGGTGCTAAAGATTGACTCGGCTGCACGATGGACGGCGCATGAATACAACGAACGCCCTGCGATGTACTTGCCTGACGGCACCGCGATGGTAAAGGTTAGCGTAGAGATTAAGGGCGACATCAAGACTTGCGTGCTGCCGGTCATGGACAACCGTAACCGAGCGATCCAGAACCCCGATGCGTTCTCGGTCAACACCGCGATCATGCGTTGCCTTGCCAAGTGCATCGCCATGTTTGGCCTTGGCCTTTACATCTACGCGGGCGAGGATTTGCCGGAAGGGTCAGCGCCTCAAGTAGACCCCGACCTTATCAACCTGATCGCTGGCGCAAACTCGCTGGACGAACTGACCAAGTTATTCAAGCGCCTAACCAAAGAGCAACGGATGACGCACATAGATGCGTTTACCGCACGCAAGAAGGAACTGACTACGCCCCCGGAGGCCGCGTGAAAAAGGCAATAGTCACCGACAGATTGCAGGGCGGCACGATGGAGCAGCGCACCGACGAATGGTTCGCCGCACGCCTCGGCAAAGTCACCGCCAGCCGTGTCGCTGACGTAATAGCCAAGACGGCAAAGGGCTATGGCGCATCCCGCGACAATTACATGGCGCAGTTGATTTGCGAACGCCTCACGGGCAAGCCCACCGAGATGTTTAGCAACGCCGCGATGGAGTGGGGTACGGAGCAAGAGCCGCACGCTAGGGCCGCGTATAGCGCCAAAACAGGCGAGTTGGTGGAGGAGGTGGGGTGGCCCGCGTAAGGCCGAGCCGAAAGTCCCGGCGCAGAAACAGATCACCGAGGACAACTGGAGCGATCTGGATGAACCCTTCTGACTTTGAGTCAAGGTTCCGAGCAAGTCGCCCTGCGGAAATCGTAGTGGCGACTTACTTGCTCAACATCGGGCATACCGTATCGCTTCCCAAGCGTGCGTTACGCCCGACGCAAGCCGAGGCAAAAAAGTACGCCGACCACGGTGATATTTACGCCTCGGGCAAGCGAATAGAGGTTAAGCACGTCAAACACGATTTTGAATATCAGGCATGGCCCTTTGAGTATGCGGCGATCTGTGCGAAGAAATCATTTGACGCGGCTGACCCACGCCCGGATTACTACTACATCGTCAACAAAAGCATGACCGTTGCGGCCCTTGTAGACGTTGCAACAACTCGCCCAGAGTGGCTGATCCGACGTTTACCCGACCGCCAACGGGGTTACGATTACGATGTTTATGCGCTGATGCCAGAGTATTTAGGCTGGCGCTATTTAGACTTTGAGGAAAAACTGTGAAGGTATTTATCGGTTGGGACAGCCGCGAGGACATCGCGTATCAGGTATGCCGCAAGAGCCTACTGAAACACTCCTCTATCCCGCTAGACATTCAGCCCATCAAACAGTCAGAACTTCGGGAGCGTGGCCTTTACACGCGGGAGTTTGATCCGCTCTCGTCTACGGAGTTTTCGTTTACCCGCTTCTTGACCCCATACCTCGCCGGTTACGACGGCTGGGCGGTGTTTGTAGACTGCGACTTTCTTTTCCGGGGGGACATCGCGGGACTGATGGACTACGCCGACGGGGCAAAAGCGTGCTTTGTGGTACAGCACGATTACAGGCCGTTTGAAAAGGTCAAGATGGACAACAAGGCGCAGCATCAGTATCCACGAAAAAACTGGTCATCGTTCATGTTTATGAACTGTTCGCACCCCGAGGTCAAGGCGTTGACACCTGATGTCGTGAACAGGGAGAGTGGAATGTTCTTGCACCGTTTCCAATGGCTAAAGGACGAGTCCATCGGTTCCTTGCCGATAGCGTGGAACTACCTTGAGGGATGGCATACCAAGGACCATTGCCCGAACCCCATCGCCGTCCATTTCACTCGCGGTGGCCCGTGGTTCCGAGACTACATGGAAGTGGAATACGCCCGTGAGTGGCTAGAGGCCAGCCGGTGAAACGCTTTCTATCGCTCGGCGCTGGCGTACAGAGCAGCACCCTTGCGCTGATGATCGCTCATGGCGAACTTGAGCCGGTTGAGGCGGCGATCTTTGCCGATACAGGATGGGAACCGCGCAAAGTATACGAGTGGCTTGATTGGCTAGATTCTGAAATCCAGCGATGCCCGCATCCGTTTCCGATTTATCGGGTAGCGCAAGGCAGCATCCGCGATGACATCATTTCTGGCACAAATTCAACAAGGCAGACGTTCCGATCTGTGCCGTGGCATTTGCTTAAGCCGAACGGTGAAACTGCCATGAACAAACGGCAATGCACAAGCGAATACAAGATTAAGCCTGTGCATAAGAAACTGCGCGAATTGCTTGGGTACAAATCTCGTCAGCGAATACCAAAAGACGCTTGCCAGTTGTATATGGGCATTTCAATGGACGAAATTTTCAGAATGAAGCCATCGTGGCAAGCGTGGCTTGTGCATACATGGCCTTTAATTGACAAAGGCATGGCGCGACACGATTGTTTGGCATGGATGGAGCGTAAGGGCTATCCGCTGCCTCCTAAATCGTCCTGTATCGGCTGCCCGTTTCACAACAATGAAGAATGGCGGTCAATCAAAGCCGATCCCGAGGCTTGGGCAGATGCGGTAATGATTGACAAGTTGATTCGGAAGCCTCGCGGAAACTTTCAGTCAGAACAATTCATGCACCGCGACCGAGTTCCGCTTGACCAAGTAGATTTATCTACCGCTGCCGACCACGGGCAAATTGATATGTTTAACAACG
>RGRP01000064.1 GCA_010021145.1 Candidatus Fonsibacter lacus | reverse complement strand
AACGAGTTAGATATACCAGTAGGAAGGGTTTACGCTATGGGTAGCAACGAAGCTAAAATTGAAAAGGTAAAGGAACTTGGAATAGTAACACACTACGATAACAACGTTGATGTCGTACGAGCATTAAGAGGAATAGGCGCAATAATATGAAAATAGAAAAAGTAAAGTTATCGGAAATTAAACCGAACCCGAAAAACCCAAGACTAATTAAAGACGAAAAGTTTAAAAAATTAGTTCAATCAATTAAGGACTTTCCGCAAATGTTGGAACTTCGTCCCATTGTAGTGGACGAAAACAACGTTATATTAGGCGGTAATATGCGATTTAAGGCACTTAAAGAAGCAGGATATAAAGAAGTACCAATCGTAAAAGCAAATGACCTTACAAACGAACAAAAAGACGAATTCATAGTAAAGGATAACATAGGTTTTGGAGAATGGGATTGGGATAGTTTAGCAAATGAATGGGATGTTGATAAACTTGAGGAATGGGGTTTAGATATTCCTATATTTGATAGTAATATAAATGATATTGAACAAATTGATGAATTTAATGAGTCAGTAAATTTTACAATTAAATGTGAATCTATTGAACAACTAGAGGAATTACAAACTAAATTAAATTGCTCTTCTAATAAATTAAAATATGAAGACTTTTTAATTAAAGTTGCATTATGAGAATAGCATTATTAGATATTAAGGTAGGCACTAAGATAGGAAGTAATTTTACTGCCGTAAATATGCGTAATATGATATTGCTACAAAAAGAATTAGGAGCTGACTTTTATTATTCAACAGACCAGTTAATTAATAATAATAAGGAATATGATATATTTATATTTGGGTTTGCATCTATTAATGGCGAAATAGAAAAACAATTTGAATTTGTAAAAAAATCACCAAATTCAAAAATATTTAGATTAGTTGGAGAATATGAGCAAAGTGGACATCCTCCGCTTTATTATGTATTGACAAGATTAAATAAAATGCACCACGTAATAAGCAATGTAGATGAAAATTTTAATAGTTATGGAAAGTATAAATCAGGACAATCATTTCTAAATTTAAACTTACTTGTGGTAAAACAATCAAATCAATTAATAGAAAAAAAATACGATTGTATTTATTATGGTAGATGGAGAGAAGATAGAAAGGAGTATTTTAAAAAGTATATCCAAGATGGAATATATTTAAGTACCTCCATAAAGAATATGAAAAAATTTAAACATAATAATTGCAATCCTAAATATTTAGATACAATTAGTTGGGAAGATAAAAAGGAAACATTAAACTTTTTTAGATACTCATTATACATTGAGGATAAATATACACATAAAGTATTTAATAACTTAGCTAATCGTTGGTATGAAGCTGGATTTTGTAATAATGTTGTTTTTTTTGATGTGAATTGCTGGAACACAATACGAAAATCGGAAATAGCATCTTTTGAAAACCAAATAAAAGATTACATAGTTACAAGTTATGAAGATTTACAAGATAAAATTAAATATTGTAACCAAGATTTTGAACGACATTTATCAATTCAAAAAGGATGGAGAATTGGAGAGATGCATCATAAATATCAGATGATTAATCAATTAAAAAAAATAATTGGATTAACAGAGTAAAACACCGAAATTACACCGATATGAACAAAGAAGATAATTTAAAACCCGCTTGGAGCAAAGGAGAAAGCGGAAACCCTGCGGGAAGACCAAAAGGAAGTAAGAACCGAAGTACAATCGCAAGACGTTGGTTGGAAGTTAATCAATCGTTAAAGAACCCAATTACAGGCGAAAACGAAACAATGTCGCAAGAGGATTTAATGACCTTAGCGTTAATTAAAAAAGCAAGGGAGGGCGATGTAAACGCATACAAAGCACTTATGGACAGTGGTTATGGTGCGCCTGTTCAGCAAATCGAACAAACAAATATCGAAATTCCGTTATTCCCAGATGTTCAAGAGGACAACCGCAACGAATAAGGTACTCGGACTTAAGAAACGCGAGTTTGCCAACGGAAGCGTAATAGAGTTTTTTTCCGCAGACGATTCAAGCAAGTTGCGTGGTGCAAGGCGCGACATACTTTACATAAACGAATGTAACAACGTAACCTTTGACGCTTACAACGAATTGGCTATAAGAACACGAAAGGAAGTTTATTTGGACTTTAACCCTGCAAATGAATTTTGGGTACATACGGAACTAAAAGACGAACCCGATTCGGACTTCCTGATTCTTACTTACAAGGACAACGAAGCGTTAGACAAAAGCATAGTAGAGCAAATAGAAAAGAACCGCGACAAAGCAAATACAAGTTCTTATTGGGCGAATTGGTGGAAGGTTTACGGAGAAGGTCAACTTGGAATGTTAGAAGGTGTTGTGTTCAGTAATTGGAAAGCAATAGACACGATACCAAAAGAAGCAAGGTTGTTAGGAATAGGACTTGACTTTGGATATACGAACGACCCAACTGCAATAGTTGAAATTTACTCTTACAACGGACAACGAATAGTAAACCAAATTGTTTACCAAAACGGGTTAGTAAATAGCGAGATAGCGAAGCGACTACCAAAAAACGTAATAGTGTACGCGGATAGTTCCGAACCTAAATCAATCGAAGAAATAAGACGATTAGGCATAACAATTAAAGGAGTAACAAAAGGTAAGGATTCGATTAACTACGGAATAGACGTAATGCAACGTCAGGACTATTTAGTAACGAATCAAAGCGTTGATTTAATCAAAGAACTTCGTTCGTATATTTGGGACACTGACAAACAAGGCAAACGATTAAACAAACCTATCAATTTTAATAACCACGCTATTGATGCGTTCAGGTATCACGAAATGGAAACGCTTGGGATAGGTTCAAAACGAATAAATAGTTTATTAGATATGAAGTTAGACATCACCGTTCCAAGTTCAATTAGTGAAATTCCTTTGGTCAACTATCAAAAGTTCCTGAAGCTACAGGAATCGTCCAACGACCAAGAATTTATAGCGCAGAAAATGATAGAGATATTTTGCGGAATAGAACTAAAGGATATTGTCAAAATTAAATTGTCAAGCATCAACGAACTAATACAACACTTCACAAAAATATTTGACGAGAAGCCAAAGTTCAAACCTACCTTTAAAATTGGAGACATCGAGTTCGGGTTTATTCCTGATTTAGAAAACATAACTTTTGGCGAATATGTGGATTTAGATAACTACCTTTCGAAGTGGGATACATTCCACAAAGCTATGGCAGTGATGTACCGACCAATCACGTTAAAAAAAGACGAAAAATATAACATTATGGAATATACTGGAGCAAGTGAATTTAGCGACTTAATGTTGTACGCACCGATGGACGTAGCTATTTCCGCTTCGCTTTTTTTTTGGACTTTAGGAAACGAGTTGTTAAGCGCTACCCTAAACTATTTGGAGAGCGAACTAACAAAGATGAACAAGACCGAACAAGCGACTTTAGCGCACGAACTCAGTTTGGAAAAAAATGGGGGTGGTATAGCTCAATCTATGGACTCGCTAAGGGAGACCTTACAAAATATGACGAGGTTACAAAATACGGATTATTTAAATGTCTTACCTATCTTACCTTTGAAGCAGAAAAAAACGAAATAGAAATAATGGAAATAAAAAAGAGTTACAAATGAACGGATACTACTCACTTTTAAACGAACTAAGAACACACTTTAACGGAGACCCATTAGTTAATACCGTATCGCAAGGTTCAATCTTCAACGTTGACTTAGGTAAACAAACTATTTTTCCATTGGTTCATATAATGGTTAATCAAGTTACTTTTAATGACAACGTAATCACTGCAAATATAACTTTGATGGCTATGGATAACGTAAGCCAACGAAAAGAAGAAGCACCCAATACGTTCGAAACTGCGGATAACGAAATAGACGTTTTAAATACGCAACTCGCTATTTTAAACCGAGCATTCGAAATGCTTAAACACGGAAACATTTGGGACAAGCTATACCACCTGAATAGTATGCCAACGTGCGAACCTTTTGTAGAACGATTCGAAAATTATTTAGCGGGTTGGGCTATGACCTTTGACGTTGATTTCCCTAACGATATGACTATTTGTTAAATGGAAAAGGCAGAACAATTAAAGGCATTAAAAAAGTTCCGTGATTACGTTATCACGAAATCCAAATCGAATTTAAGTCGCAAGAATTTTACTGGTGTTTTGTCGAATAGTATCAAGGCTGACTTTAAAGTAATGGAGAACTCAATACGTTTTTATTTTGAAATGCCTGAATACGGGTGGTATCAAGATAAAGGGGTAAAGGGTAGCAACCCTACCTTAGTAAAAAACGGAAGACAAAAAGCACCGAGTAGTCCATTTAGCTACAAGGTAAAGAAACCACCTTTACAAGCTATGATAAACTGGGCGAAATCTAAAAACATACGTTTAAGAGACGAAGAAGGAAAGTACAAAAAAGGCAACTACCAAACAATCGGATTTTGGCTACAAAAACGAATCTTTGCTCAGGGAATTAAACCGAGTTTATTTTTTACTAAACCATTCGAACAGGCATACAAGAAACTTCCTGACGCTATGATAAAGGCTTATGGGTTAGAAGTAGAAGAACTATTTGATACGATAATGAAAGAAAATTTTAAAAACTATGATAATAAATAGAATATTTGCACGAAGTCCGTACATCATTGAGATAAACGAAATCGGACAAGCGGGAAGTAAGGTAGAACTTTACATATATTACAACGGAACAACACCACCAAGTTCACCGAGTTATACGCTTGAAAAACTTATTCCTGCAAGTAATAATACGCAGACGTTGTACAATATTTCTCCGTATTTAATGGAGCAAATAAAACACGATGTGTTTAATAATAATTATTCTACTGATGGTGGTTTATTGGGTTTTAATCAATACGTTTTAGTTGACGTAAAGCGTTACAAATTAGTTTTGAATACCTACGTTTTATTAGATACAATAACGTATTGGGCGTACGATGGATTT
>RGRP01000063.1 GCA_010021145.1 Candidatus Fonsibacter lacus | reverse complement strand
CCATTAATAAAAAGAAATGGAAAATTTGAACCTGCTTCTTGGGACGAAGCTTATGATTTTATTAAAAAAGAATTAAATCGAATTATTAAAGATCACGGTCCAGATGCAATTGCAGGTATCTCTTCTGCAAGATGTACTAATGAAGAAAATTATTTATTCCAAAAAATGATTAGAGCCGTAATCGGTACAAACAGTGTGGATTGTTGTGCTAGAATTTGTCATTCACCAACTGCTTGGGGTATGCAACAAACATTTGGAACGGGAGCCGCTACGAACTCTACAGAAGATATTTATCACGCAGATTTATTTTTAGTGATCGGAGCAAATCCTACAAATGCCCACCCAGTCACTGGAGCTAAAATTAAACAACAAGTCATGAAGGGTAAAAAATTAATTGTTTTGGATCCTGTTACTACAGAACTTGCTAAACTTGCGGATTATCACATTAAATTAAAACCAGGAACGAACGTTGCTGTTCTAAACATGATGCTTCATTTCATACTTAAAGAGAAATTATATAATGTAGATTTTGTAAGAGATAGAACTGAAGGTTTTGAAAATTTCATTAAAGAAATAGAAAGACAAGACGTTGACGAACTAGCAAAAATTGCTGGAGTAGATAAACAATTAGTTAAAGAAGCAGCCATTGCTTATGCTACTGCAAAAAATTCAATGGAGTTTCATGGTTTAGGGGTTACTGAACATGAACAGGGTTCAAAAACAGTAATGTTAATTGCAGATCTTGCAATGATCACCGGAAATATTGGAAGAAAAGGTGTTGGAGTAAATCCTCTTAGAGGACAAAATAACGTTCAAGGAGCAGCTGATATGGGATGTCAACCACATCAAGGCGCTGGATATTTTAATGTAGCTGATGAAAAAAATCAAAAATTCTACAGTGAAAAATATGGAGTTACCCATCCAACTAAACCAGGTTTAAAAATTCCTGAAATGTTTGAGGCCGCAATTAAAAAAGAATTAAAAGCCGTTTGGATTATAGGTGAAGATATTGTTCAAACAGATCCTAATAGTTCGCATGTAATTGAAGCTATGGAGTCATTAGAATTTTTAGTTGTTCAAGAAATATTCATGAGCGAAACTGCAAAACTTGCAACCGTAGTATTGCCAGGAACTACATTCTTAGAAAAAGATGGAACCTTTACTAATACGGAAAGAAGAATTCAAAGAGTGAACAGAGCAGTACCGCCTTTACCAGGAACTAAAACAGATGCAGTTATTGTTACACAAATGATGCAAAAATTAGGATTTAACCAACCAAACTATGATGCAGATGAAGTGTTAAAAGAAATTGCAGATATAGTTCCTTTCTTCAAAGGAGTTACTAGAGAAAGACTTGGTAAATTTGGTTTACAATGGCCTGTTCAAGAAGATGGAACGGATACTAAAATTTTACATACCCAAACTTTCAAATTTGGAAAAGGTCGACTTAAAAACTTTGACTGGAAAGAGTCCGCAGAGATTACAGCTAATCAAAAAGAATATCCTTTGATACTAACTACAAGTCGTGCGTTACAACATTATAATTGCGGAACAATGACAAGAAGAACAAATAACATTGATATTATGGATGAAGATATTCTTTTAATTCATCCAAAAGATGCAGCAGAAAGAGATTTAATCACAGGAGATTTTGGAAGATTATTTTCTGGAAGAGGTAAAGTGGATCTAAAAGTAGAAGTGACAGATAAAGTTAAACAAGGTGTTGTTTTTACAACTTTTCACTTCCCAGAACACATGGTTAATATGGTGACTGGTCACGGAAAAGATGAAGAAACTATGTGCGCAGAATATAAAGTTTCTTCAGTAGAAGTTAAGAAAATTTCAAATCGTTTTGAGCCAAAAGAAAAAGAAAACGAATATCAAGTTCAAGTTAAATAATCTTAAATCAATAACTAGAGTTATTTTACCCAGTTAGTTGGGTAATTTTTTTTTAAAATAAATCTATTTAAGATAATTGCATAAATTATAATTATTATTGATCCTAAAATAATTGGGTTTATTAAAAATTGATAAGTTGCTCCACCAAGAATTATAAATATTGGATTACCGCCAGCCGGAGGGTGTGTAACTCCTAATAATATCATTAGAAATATTCCAAGTCCCACTGCGACAGAAATCTGTAAAAATAAATAGTGCTGCTCTATGGTAAAAAAATTTAAAGCTAATACGCCAACTAATGAAGTAATAAAATGACCAAAAAATACGTTTTTTGGCTGAGAAAAAGGGCTTTCAGGATAACCAAAAACTAAGACCATGGATGCTCCAAAAGAGCCAACAAGAAATAAACCATACTGAGTTTTAAAACTTAAAAATGAGAGAGTGCCGATTGTGATGATTGAAAATATTTTTGCAATTAACGCTTTTTTAAAATTTTCTTTTATTAAATTAATCATTTTTTATAAATTATTATCATAAATTCAAAATAGCCTTGATTAATTAATTGCTTCTCTTAAAAGTTGTAAACAGATCAAAGTTTCCTAATATTTTATTATTTATGCTGCCCATTAATTATTTGTATATAGATTTTTTACAGTTATAATTTTTAATAAATCAAAAAATAAGGGAGCAATTAATGGTTAATAAATACATAAAGAAAATTACTTCTGCATTAAGCGTGGCAGTTTTCTTTACATCAATAGTATTGCCGGGAAATTTATTTGCGCAAACAAAAGAGACGCAATATTTTCCTATACCAAGTAGTCGTGTAGGTCCTTACTCAGCAATGGGCACAGGTTACTATGGCGCACAAATTGACTATATGAACTATGTCAATGCGACTGGTGGTGTAAATGGAGTTATGCTGACATGGCAAGAGTGCGAAACAGAATATAACGCAGCAAAAACAGTAGAATGTTATCAAAGACTTATGACAAAAGACGGTCAGAAGATGGTAGTATTCGATACACTTGGAACACCTGGTGCTTACGCAGTTATTAATCGTATGGCAGAGGACAAAGTTGTTTTGGCTCAGTATGGATATGGAAGAACAGACGCTGCTGATGGCACAGTTTGGCCTTGGGTATTTAATGCTGCAAGTAGTTATTGGTCACAAATCGCAGTGAAATTAAGATGGATGGCTGAACTTGAGGGTGGTGGACCTGAAAAATTAAAGGGCAAAAAAATAGTTCATCTTCACATTGATACCGCCTACGGACGTGAACCACTTCCAACAATGAGAAGACTTGCTAAAGAATGGGGATTTACATTAGTAGAAATTGCTATTGCTCCTCCAGGATTAGAGCAACAATCTCAGTGGCTACAAATCAGACAAGAAAAACCTGATTGGGTAACTTTTTGGGGCGCAGGTTCTGGAATGAATTCAACAGCTATGACAAATGCTGCTAGAATAAATTTCCCAAGAACAAAAATGATGTACGTTACTTTCGGTGGAGCTGAGGAGGATATGATTCCTGCTGGTGACTCTGCTAACGGAACATATGTTGTTTCTAATGCGCTTCCTGGAAAAAATTATCCTTTAATTAAAAATATTCAGGAAAAAGTTTACAAAGCTGGAAAAGGAAATATGGCTGATCCAAATCGAGTTGGTACTGCTTATTACAACAGAGGCTTAGGTGCTTCTATTTTGTGGGTTGAAGCATTAAGAAATGCACAAAAAATGCACAATAAAGTTGGAAAAGCTGTTACTAGCGAAGAGTTTAGAGCCGGGTACGAAGCTATAAACCTGACAGAGGCTAGAATGAAAGAACTTGGCATTGAAGGCATGTTAGCTCCATTTGCTCTTTCTTGTTCACAACATGAAGGTGCGGGTAAATTTGCTTTAATGCAATGGGATGGAAAAGCTCAAGCTTTCAAAAAAGTTAGGGATTGGACAGGACCTAATGATCCAGCTGCTATAAGAGCACAGATCGTAGAGTCAGCGGCTAAGTACGCTGAGGAAAACAAAATTACACCTAAAAAGTGTAGTTAATCCTTAAATTAAAAATTTTAATTTGGGGGATGTTAATTATTTTAAATATTTAAAATAGTTTACACCCCCAAATTTAATATCTAAATTGCACAAAAAAAATAATACAGAATTTTAATGGGGAAAGATTCTAAGAACATATTAGAGGTTAAAAATATCGAAGTAGTTTACGATAATGTAATTTTAGCACTTCATAATGTTTCTCTAAATGTCCCACGTGGAAAAATTGTAGCTCTACTAGGAGCTAATGGAGCAGGAAAAAGCACAACTCTAAAATCAATATCAACAATGCTTGCTTCTGAAAGAGGCAAAGTTACAAAAGGAACAATTAATTACGACGGTAAAGAAATTAAAGATCAAACTCCTTCAGAAATGGTTGGACTTGGAATGGTGCAAGTTCTTGAGGGCAGAAGATGTTTTGGACATTTAACTGTTGAAGAAAATATTATTGCCGGTGCATATTCAAGAAAATTATCAAGAGGCGATTTAAATCAAGAACTTGAAAAAATTTACAGTTATTTCAAAAGACTTAAAGAAAGAAGAAAAAGCCAAGCTGGATTTACGTCAGGAGGGGAGCAGCAAATGGTTGCGGTGGCAAGAGCAATGATGACAAAGCCTAAAATGCTTTTACTAGACGAACCATCTATGGGTCTAGCACCTCAATTAGTTGCTGAAATATTTAATATTGTAAAAATGTTAAATGAAAAAGAAGGAGTTAGTATTTTGCTAGCTGAACAAAATACAAATATCGCTCTTAAGAATTCAGACTATGGATATATTATTGAAACTGGAAAAGTAATGTTAGAAGGATCAGCAAAAAGTTTATTAGGAGATAATAAGGTAAAAGAACTGTATTTAGGAATTTCAAAAGGAAAAAGATTGAATTTTAGAGACGCAATTAAGGATAGTGAGAAAAAAAATAAATAATGGCAACAAGGAAGAAAGTTAAGAAAAAAATTATTAAAAAAAGAAAAAAAATAGCTATGACACAAGGTAGAAAATTTAAAATTGGAAAACCTATATTAGAAGTTAAAAATATTTCTCTAAGTTTTGGAGGCGTTAAAGCTATTACTAATATTTCTTTTAACGTTTTAGAGCATGAAATAAGAGCGCTAATAGGTCCAAATGGTGCAGGA
>RGRP01000062.1 GCA_010021145.1 Candidatus Fonsibacter lacus | reverse complement strand
GTGAGTATTGACAATGCATGTTTAGATGTCAATTCCCTTAACCATACTTTCAATTCATTGGCTTCCATTAACGAATTAGTATCCATAACCAAATCCCCCGCCCCGTCAATGATTAACAAATCAATTTCCTTATCATCATTTAATACCTTTTCAATGGCTTTTTTCCTTTGGTCTAATCTAGCAATCATCCGCATCCCCATGAAAACAACCCGATCGGTTTCATTTATTAATTTACCCCTTCTCATCATCCTTTTCCATGACGAATGAACGTCTAAATTTGTACGTTCGCAATCAATGTAAAGGGCTTTTTTAATATCCACATCAATGCCAAAAGCATCCGCATCCTTAGATGCTACCTTGGATAAAATTGCTTCGCAAATGGATGATTTTCCAAAGCCCGGTTGAGCAATCAAAACGGATAAATTTTGATATGTCAATAAGGGTATGCCATTAATATGAATAACGGGTTTTAATGGCGGTGGCTCATTATCCCATGTAGGGATGAAAATAAGCCCTTCTAATGCATTGTTTTGCTTTTCAGGTAACTTACCCCCGCTTTTCAAAAATGCTTCGGTTAATGTGTTCTTTTCCATGTGTTCTATTTCGTTGCGTTTATTATCTCATTTAATGTATCATTGTTTAATTCCCTTGCATTTTCCCATGCATCATTGAAGCATCTTACCCCTTCATGCGGTTTCTCAGGGTATATTGATGCACATGCCTTCATTAACTTATCATGTGCAAATGCTTCCAAATGCGGGGCATAGTGCAACATGCTTTTAACTTTCATTACCTTGCCAATGGATTGATGCCTATTTCCTTTTGATGCATTGATAATATCAATGATAGTGTTATTGATACTCATTTCAACATATCGGCATATCCTTCTATTTGCATGGCTTCCCATTGGCGGGGTATCAATAATGATACTATCATTAACATGTTTGATGATAGGCATTTGAAGGGGCAAATTGATAGGGTTAGGATTGACGTTGAAAAAGAAATTATCATCAAAGCCCAGGTACATGCATTGCGCCTTATTCCATTGCCCCGTATCAATCTCAACATCAAAGCAATCTAATGCTAATTCGCTTTCAATTAATGCCTTATTGATTTTAAGGATGTCGGAAAAGGTATCCCATGGCAAAGGTTTAGATAAAAGGAATAATGCCTTAACCCCTTTGCGGGAAGGGCTTACACTAACATAAATGCATCCGGGTTGCCTTGAAAGATAATTGCGGATTGTTACCGCTTTATCAAAACTAATCTTATCAATGTCAATGGGTAAAATGGTCGCATTAAATTCATCAATGTATTTTTGCCCCCTTTGAGAAAATACCCCATTAGGGGTTATGAATGGCAATTTAGATTTTAATGCGGGGTATTCATCCTGAGTACATGAATATACGGGAATGGATAAGCGGGTGCAATCATCATTAAGGATGAATTTGCTTAATTCATTTAAGTCGATCGATTTTAAGGGGATTGTTTCCTTAATGCCCTTGGGGCTTAGGAATAGAGAAAACTTAATTTCCCCGGTGGTTGTGTTCGTTTTCATTGCTCATGTGTTAAAAAAAATTTTCACATAAGCAACCGACAATAAGATTAAGAATAGTATCTTTGAACTGCTAGGAAACAAAAACACTAAGGGCAATCAAATGGCGGTTGCCTTTTTTTATTTCATCAAATTTAGTTTTTCATCCGCTTTATTCGCTTTAATGTTTTGGGGTTTTATCAACAGCCCCTTAACAATAAGTGTTTTCAATGTAGCCCGGTTAATTGCGATATCCTTGCCCTTAGTGCATTTTTCAATTTTCAATAAACTATCCCCGCCATTGAGCATTGATTGGTAAATGACTAAGCGTGAAGCATACCTTTGAGCAATCTTATCATCCTTCATGATTGCCCCTCGTTTTCTACCTTTGAAAACATTGCCCTTTTGCTTAGCAACTGCAATCCCCTGGGCTTGTCTTTCCTTCCCTAGGTTTCTTTCATTTTCAGCAATTATCCCTAGAATAGCAATAAGTAAATCTGCTATCATGGTTTTATTTCCATTGGCATCCAATGTGCTAAACCCTAGCCCTTCTACATGCACATTAATGCCTTCCTTAGATAGTGTTTCGATAGTGTTTAAGATATCACTTAAATTCCTTCCTAACCTATCAACCTGATGAACATAAACATCTTTAATTCCATTTTCACGAATGTAATGCATCATTGCATTTGTTTCAGGTCTTTCAAAAAATGGTATTGCCCCTGAGCATACGTCTAAAAAACACTTCCCTTCCTTTTGCATTTGTCTTTCCATATTTTGCGATGCGGTGGATATCCTTCCATAAATTACTTTCATGTTGCTTAATTTTAGATTGGTTAACTAATTTTAAGCAAATGTATATTATTTTATGGATATCAATGCATGTTTATTGTAATTATTTTAAGTATACCCTATTTTTAATCAAATTCGAACTTAATAACATCCTTAATACTGAAATCATTGTTAAGGATATGTTCGGAATGTACGTGTTTAATTGAGTACCTTAATAGTACTTCAATCAATTTAATTTTATCCCTATCATGTAGGGTATCAATATCAATGATATCCAATAAGGATGATGCGGTTGCCCGGATGCTTTTCGTTAAATTGTTAGGGCTTCCATGTGGTCTACCTTTACGATTGATATTGATATCATTTTTAGTGAATGGCATAGTATTTTTATTGTTGTTTACTATATGACTCAATGTTTAGATTTTTGTTTCCTAATGGATGATTTTAATTGCTTAACCAATTCATCCAATTTAGTGATTGAGTCGATTGCGGGGGGGGTATTTATGGGTGCATCCCTTTCAATGGCTTCCTTCCTGGCATTACGCCAAAAGTTAATTTGATTGCTGATTGATATTGTTTTCATATTGTTGTTTATAGTAATATGTTTACTTGTTCGAAAATTTAACCCTATCAATTATCCTATTAAATTGCCTATCAAATTTTTGTCTTTCCCTTTTGGCTATTTTCTTTTGTTCGGCATCATCATTAACCCAATATGTTTTCCTATCAATCATCCCCATGGCATCCATGTGAAGGTATATTTTCCTACTCATCATCCCTTCCAATTATGCTTATCCTAATCTCATTATTTTCGATAGGGTAAACGTTCTCAATTTCCATTTTCCACAAATGGCGAAACGTGTTTAATATCCTTAACTTTTCATCATTAGTTAATGCATCAAATTCATGGGTAAATTCATGGATGATGCGGTTGAGTAAATTAATTAATTCATCCCGGTTAGGGGCTTTGTTTTGGCTTCCCTTTGGTCTACCCTTCCCAAATTTATTTCCTTCCTTAAACATGTTACTTATGTGTTATTTTAACAAATTGATTTTATCAAAACTAGGTTGCCATTTCCCTTTATATTCTAGGAAGGGAATGGATCCAAATTCGATGCTGATATCCTGGGATGCGTTTAATGTTTTGCATAGCTTTTCGCAAAGCTTCCATGCATCAATTTGACGTTGATTAATCAATTCCAAATCATAAGAATAGGCATCCCAATTAACATGATATTCATTGTAAATGGCTGTAAGTTTTTCAAGCTCATGCCAATTTATATTTTCCTCAATGCTAGTGATATATTTTTCCTTGGCAATCTGCTTCCTAAGATACCCGGCAAAATGTTTCCTAAATTCATCATCATTATCAATGGGATAATGTACTTCGATTAATTCCTTTGCTCGTTTGTATGCCTTTTCCGCATGGCTATCCCGCAATGTATGGATGCTTAATAACTTTTCATTTTTTCCTACTTTCATACCTATATTATCGAACTGATTAATTTTGTTCAAAAATTGAGCAATCAAATTATCCACAAGGAATGCACATTGATATAAAAGAGGCAAAAGAAAAGTATGGGAAATCGGAAACAACCCTAAGAAACATTGTCCGGGAATGGCGAAAAGGAAAACATAAAGGGGCTATCAAATTAGATAATGGAAGGGTATTGTTTAAGGTATCCTTCCTAGATGATAAATTCAAAGCCCAGAACACTAACCCCAAAACAAACTCGGTTAACTTACCTTCCATTGATGAACGTACATTGGCAATCCTTGAAAAGCAATTAGATGAAAAGGATAAGCAAATTGAAAAACTACAATTTTTGTTAGCCCAATCCCAAGAGAATTACAATAAGTTAATTCAATCCCCTGAGCCAAAGAAAAAACGTTGGTTTAAGATATTCTAATCATTAGTTTAATTCATCGGTTTAAGTTTACCGGTTTAACCCTATATATAGGGATTAAACCATTAAACTAGTAAACCACTAAACTATTAAACCACTAAACCAATGCTTAGTCAATTTAAGACAAAGCGTAATGTTTACGGGGGTTTCAATTAGTTTAAGAAATTTCTAAACCGATTAAACCGATTAAACCGATGAAATTAAACCGATGAAATTAGTTTTTCAATGTGGGCTTGGCTTTGCATTGGTTTAGAACGTTCTTAAACCGATTAAACCGATGCCAATAAAAAAGGGGATGCATTGCACCCCCTAATTAAACCCAGGCGAACACTACCTAGATTAGCAACGTTTGTGCCATGGTATAAACCGAATGCCTTGCCCCGTCTTTCTTAATCAAATGCCCTTCATCCACTAATTTAGATATCCATGCCTTAATCACATTATCCCCGTTACTGCATCCCGGATGCGCTTCCTTAATATATTCCTTCATCCGCTTAATCAATTCCCCATACTGATATGCATCCTTACCCATGACGTTTGACAAAGCGTGCATTAAAGGGCTTAATTCGGCAAAGTAAACCATTGGGGGCATTTTCTTTTTCCCTTGATATTCATCCTTTCCCTGAGCAATATATTCATCCTCGGTTGCCCTTATCATCATCCCTTCATTATCACAAAATTTGAAGTATGTTTCAACCGCCCCGGCATTCCTATTTTTACCATGCTTAAACTCGGTTGTGAGCTTTCTAATTTCCCCATGCTTTTCTACCGCTAGGATGCTTTCCGCTTCCCTTAACAATTCACTACCAATATGCCCCCTCGGTTTATTATCCCCAGGATTGGGATGCAAGGTTGTGAGTATTGACAATGCATGTTTAGATGTCAATTCCCTTAACCATACTTTCAATTCATTGGCTTCCATTAACGAATTAGTATCCATAACCAAATCCCCC
>RGRP01000061.1 GCA_010021145.1 Candidatus Fonsibacter lacus | reverse complement strand
GGGGTTAGTCATTATTTTACCAATTTGAGAAGCCCTGACTTTCATACGTTTTCGATTAGTGTTAATTGAGCGTCTGTTAAACTAAAGTTAGATAGTAATTCTTCTTTGGTGTACTTTCCCCCTGCAATAGCTTCTAACGCCTTTCCTAAACGCTTTTGGTCAATACTTGGCTTCTTTGGTTCGTGTTTTACTTGTTCGCCCGAAGCGTCCGTATCTTTGTCCGTAACTAACCCACAAATAGAAGATAAGCAGTAACGACGAAAATAAGTACAACCGCTCCCGAAGGATTGGTAAGAGTTCATACCTTTAAGTTCTACTTGCGGAATTAGGGTAGTGCTTTCTATTGATTCCCCACTTTCAACGTGAAAAAGTACGGTAACTAAATAGTTTTCACCTTCTTTAGAATTAAGTAACTGCGTAAAGCCTAATCCGTGTTTAGCTAAAAGTGGGTTAATCTTCTCAAAGATAGCGGGTAAATCAGCATAAGAATAACCGAAGCCTTGCGTTCCCTTGTGAATTACGGGGACTTCTTGTTGGAAGGCTGCCAACGATTTGAATAAATGTTTCATAGCGTATAAAAATTAACGTGCGTTACCAAGTCGCACCCCTTGTTTTTAATTACTTAACCAATCCTTTAACGTAGTAAACGGGTACATTCATATTTTCTTTATCATCAGGACTTACTGCGCCATCATAAAAAACACCTTTACCAAATACTTTTTCAATATCATTATCGGAAAACCATCCATCATATTCAACTACCAAACAAGCAAAAGGTTCTCCGATTGTTTTTGTTAAAAATATACTATTGTTATGAGTACGTTGAGTGGTATCGTTTTTAGAATAAATCCATAAGTGATTCATTCCTTTAGCTTTTAGGCTTCTATTATACTGCTCTTGTGTTAATTTAATTGTTTTCATAGCGTTTTCGTTTTTAATTATACACAAATGTAATACTTATTTTTTAATCTGCAATACTTTGATATAAATTTTTTTAAATTTTTTTTTCTATTAGTTCTTTTGACCTTTCAAAGTAAGCCATTAACTCAATATCGTTAAAGGAATTTTCACGGGGTTTTCTTCCCCCTATTCTTATCCAACTTTCTGCAACTTAATTCGTATTCATCGCAAAAAATCGAGATTGCTTCGTATTCGTTTTGAAGGTCTTTAAGTGTTTCAAATCTCATTTATTTTAGATTTATACATTTTTATAATGTCTTTTAGTTCGTCTTTTGTCCACTTCTTTACTTCGTGGGCGCGGGAATGTAGTTCTATTAGCCTATCCGCTCCTATTCTCTGTTGGATTCCTATTTGATAATTAAGTAAGTTTCCGTGTTTATATTGATTACAAGTAACGCATTGGGCGTGTACGTTATCTTCGTCAAAGGTTACTGCCTTATGTCCCCCCATACTGAAATAATGTCCCGCGTCGTATTTCGCTCCTAACGGCTTTTCGCAACTTATACAAGGTTTATCCTTGTCTCTTAATCTTATGTACTTGTTAAACGTTATTTGGGCTAATTTAAGAAGTTCGGGTAAGGTCTGTAATTCGTCTTTTAGTTGTTTCTTCTTTTTCTTCCATTGCTTTTCCTTTTCCGCTTCTACCCAAACACGAACGCAGTCGGATTCAAAGCAGTATTTTTGGTTAAACCTTACGGGGCTAAATTCGGCTTTGCAGTTTTTACACTTCATAATTTTCGCTTTGATATACTCGAACTTCGTTTACATTACATTCTTCGTTAGGACAAGTTAAAATAGTAACTATTCCTATTCCTTCTAAATCGAAATCTTCAAAATCAAAATCTGAATTCCAAATTAATTCTTGTTTACAATTATAACAGTTCATATTAAAAAAGTTGTGTTTGTATTATTGGTTTATATGTTGCATCGTATCTTATATTATCTCCTTTTGGATATGTTTGTATGTTAAATTTTTTGTTATTCATTATTTCTTTACGTTTTTTTTTATCTGCTAAAACATAAACATATCTATATTTTGGTTCTCGTTTAACTTGGTATAAATTATCCTTATATTTTTCTTTTAATTTTTTTATCCTATCCTTTTGAAATGGGAATTCATCCATTAAAGTTCTTGAATGTAAATGTTCACTTCCTTTTAATTTCCAATCTAATTGGGTATGGCTTTCGCCCGTAAATATAAAATTAGTAGCTTGATATATATACCCATTGTGACCTACCGATTTATCCGCATAACTAACAATAATAAACGGCTTTGGTAATAATTTAAATGCTTGAGAAATGAAATAGCTATTTGCGTTTTTATCTAAATTATCATTAGTACATAATCTATTTAATTCATATACCAAATGCATATATTTTTCACCAAATAAAGATTTTTTCATAGTTAAAGGAATGGCATTACCGAATGTTAAAACTCCTACAAGGAAATTATTTTCAAATAATCCAAACGAATATGTAAAAGAAACCCACCTTTTTAAATAATGTTTTTTTAATAACCATTCTTTACACAAAAAAGAATCTATTGGTTTAACTAAATATTTATTTTTTATACTCATTTTACAATATTATTAAGTTTAAATCATAACTCCGTGGTTAAAGATTCTATTTCCGTTTTTAATTCTCTGTTTTCTAACTTTAGTTCTAAATTTATTCTTTCTAATCTAAAACAAGTTTGCATAGCCGCTCTATATTCCTTCTAAATCAAAATCTTCAAAATCAAAATCTGAGTTCCAAATTAATTCTTCTTTACAATTATAGCAGTTCATATTAAAATAAAGTTTGTTGCGTTAAATAAGGTTCTAATCTTTTATTTGCTAAATCCACATATTCTTGTGAAATTTCACTACCTATAAATTTTCGTTTATAAATGTGAGCGGCTTTTGCAGTTGTTCCCGTACCCATAAATGGGTCATATACTATATCGCCTTCTTTACTAAAATGCTTAATAAAAAATCTTGGTAACCAATCTCCAAAAGCAAAAGAATGCCCCGCAGTTTCTTTATCGTGATTAGAAGGCTTTATAATTACATTATTTACATAATCTCCTTTTCTATTTGAAAAATCGCAATAATTAAATTTTCTACTTTGCGGGTTATCGTGGCTAAAACAAAATATATATTCATACCCACTTCCACACATAGTATCAACAATACAAGAAGCGGGATTAGATTTAGCCCAAATAAATGTTTCTTTTAGATAATCTTTATATTCATTTTGAATAAATCTTATTACTCCTTTATTGCCTGTGATTTCTTGAATGTTATAAAAAACGTGATGTTTAGTAACTCTTAAAAGTTCATCTATCCAAATTTTTGTTTGTTGAAAATATTCTTCTTTACTTAAATTATCTTCATAATCTAAATAACTTTTTGAAGTTGGTTTTCCATTTTCATTATTAATTCGATTTTTGCCTATGTTATATGGCGGGCTTGTTACCACTATATCTACAAAATCATTAGGCATCTTTGCCATTGTTTCTAAATTACTTTCGCAGTAAATTTTGTTTAATTCTAAATTATTCATATGCTCCCGTTATTTTATTTCGTTTTTCGTTACTTATTTTTACTTCTGTAAATCCTTTACTTTTGTTTTTAGTTCCTATTATTTTATAATCTAAAACTTTTATTATTTTTTCTCCTTTGTGTTCAATATCATTAATACAAAAAACACAATCTTTTTTTATATATGTACCTTTTTTGTTTTTTAAATTAAGGTTTCCAAATAATATTTTATTTTCTAAATCTTTCATAACTCCGTGATTAGGCTTTCTATTTCCGTTTTTAACTCCTTGTTTTCTAACTTTAGTTCTAAGTAAAAGTGTGGTTTAAAAGTACACTTGCTTTAATTAACGTATAATCGTCCATAATTTTTAATTTAAAATCCGTGTTTTATTACTTCTATTGGGTTAACTCCGTACACTTCGAAGCCTAATCCATAGTTAAAATTGCATAATACCTGCTCGTTTAGTCCCGTGTGTTTTCCGCCCGTGTCCATATCCTTGACTTTTTCAACGCCGACCATAGTTTTGTACTTCATTTCTTCGTGTTTTATTAACCGGTGAATTACAAACATATCGTCACAACGATTAAGAAAAGCCTTCCCGCCTTCGATATGGTCTTTTAATGGTGGCTTTAAATGTCCTTTCCAATCGCCTTCAGTATACAAGTTGCCACTTCGTCCACTTTCTGTATTGGGGTGCGTGTTAATATAGATAGTCATACCCGTTCTATTAACGAACTCACGGGCTTTATTCATAAAAGTATAGTTGCCTTCGTATGTCATTTCCCTATCTAACCCCGTGAAAGGGTCAATTAAAGCAACGTCACACCCCGAACTTTCAAAGATTGTCAAAAGTTCCAACGGCTTGTAAAGTTTAGAATTATCCACGAAGTAAAAAAATTGTTCTAAATAACCAAGGTAAGATTGTATCTGTTGGGTAGTTAGGTTTTTAAATGGTTCACCCGCATACATCTGTATTAAGTCCCTTAATATTTGTCCCTTTTGATTTTCTCCCGACCACAAACAAAACTTTAATCCGTGTTTTAGTGCAAGTACAAGAAAGTACCAATTAATCCAAAGCGATTTCCCGACATTATCGTGTCCAAGAATAATATTTAGTTGTTTGCGTTTGAATCTTAGGTAGTCATCTAACCCGCAACCAATACCCAACCCTTCTTTAATCTTCCCTTCTTTGTAGTCAAGTAGGTATTTAATTGTGTCTCCTTGTTTAGTCAGCATTTCTGTAATCTTTGGTGTCTATGTAATTTTTCATTTTTTGAACGTAATTATAAGCCTTCATATCGTCGGAAAGTTCTTCTTCTTTCTTCTTTATCCAATCCGATTTAAAACTAATCCAAGAACGTTCTACGCAAGTTTGCAAAATTAGGTTTTTATCTTGTCCGTTTTTTTCTACTTGGCTAATAAAAGAGTTTAATGCAGTTTTTGTGTTTACGGCTTTCTTTTGTTTTCTTACTTGCAACCATTCTTTAACCAACTCTTTATCGAATCCGTATTTAATTAAAGATTCATAAAAATTAAATTTATCATTTACATTATCATTTACATTTACATTATCATTTACATTGCCTTCGGTTTTGCTTTTAAGTAGCTTTTGTTTTGCTTCTTCTTTGCTTTCCTTTTGCTTTGTTTTTGGTTTGCTTCCGTTTATAAATTTTTTGTAGTTTGCTTCTATTTGTGGTGCAATTAAAGTAAATATTGTTTTACTAATTCCACTTAAAGAAACATAGTTTCCATTTAATCCAAGTTCGTAAACTGCGTTCCAAACTTCGGCTTGGTTTTCTTTTGGCAGTTCTTTAATTGCTTCGTAA
>RGRP01000007.1 GCA_010021145.1 Candidatus Fonsibacter lacus | reverse complement strand
GTATAAGGTTTAAACCAATGAATTCTTTTACCCTCATCCGCCCAAAACTTTTCATTATTTTCAATAGATTCTTTATACTTAGCTTCGTAAGCTGATTTATTAACGTAAGAATTTTTTGACCACTCTACAGGTACTTTAAAAAGTTTTTCGCTCACTAATTCCCCCTTAATTTTTTTAAATTCTACCCATCTTACATATTATTTTCCAGCTTTTTGAATCTATAGGCATTACTGATAATCTGCTTTGTTTTATTAGGGGTAAGTGGGAAATTGTCTTATTTTCTTTAATATCTGTAAGTGAAACAGGTTCTATTAAATCTTTATAATATGCGACTTGAACTGCCACAAATTTTTTTTCTTTATCCGTTGGATCAATAAAAGCTGGTTTAATAACTTTTACTATTCCAATAATTTTTTTATCTTCATTGGAATGATAAAAAAAACAAAGGTCATTAGATTTCATTTGTTTTAAATAATTTGCAGCTTGATAATTTCTAACTCCATCCCAAACAGTTCCTTTTAGACCTGCTTTTTTTTGATCTTCAAACGACCATACCGAGGGTTCTGATTTTACGAGCCAGTAGTTCATGCAAATTTTTTTGTATTTTTAAGGGGTGTTCGTGTCAAAACAAAGCCAAACTTATCTATATAAATCAATGTTTTTTAAAATTTAGCAGTGTAAAATTAATATTTTACACCGGCTCCTTTTAAAAAAGGTGCTTCAGGATCTAAAGGCCATCTTGGCTTTGCAAGAACTTCAAGATTATCCTCAATTCCTTTTTTAAATCTTTCAATACCAGCCCAGGCGATCATAACCCCATTATCACTACAAAGTTCAATGGGAGGAAAAAAATTTTCAAAACCCATTTCATGACTTAATTTATCTAAGTTACTTCTAATGCTTTTGTTTGAAGCAACACCGCCAGATATTACAAAAACTTTTTTATCTTTTTTATATTTGGAAATAAACTCAGTCATGGCTGATTTACATTTTATATAAAGAATTTCATTGATTGTTTTTTGAAAAGAAGCTGCAAGATTTTCTTTGTCTTTTTCAGTTTTTATTTTTGATGATAATTGTAAGATTGCTGTTTTTAAACCCGCAAAGGATAAATTGCATCCTGGATGATTTAATATAGGTTTAGGCAAAACATAAGTTTTTTCATCTCCATTTTTGGCAAGCTTTTCAATTTTGGGTCCACCTGGAAATTCAAGGCCAATCATTTTTGCTGTTTTGTCAAAAGTTTCTCCAAGAGCATCATCAATCGTTGTTCCAATTCTTTTATATTTTCCAATTCCTTCGACAATTAAAAATTGAGTATGTCCTCCAGAAACTAAAAGCAAAAGATAAGGAAATTCTATTTTGTTAAAAATTCTTGCTGTGAGCGCATGAGCTTCCAAATGATTAACTGCTAGGAATGGTTTTTTTAAAATTCCTGCAATGCTTTTTCCAGCACTTAATCCAACCATCAAACATACTAAAAGACCCGGACCTGCTGTGGCTGCAACTCCATCGAGTTCTTCAAATTTACATTTACTATCGTCTATGGCTTTTTTTATTATAATATCAATCTTTTCAGCGTGTGATCTTGCAGCGTTTTCTGGGACGACCCCTCCAAATTTTAAATGTTCATCAACTTGGCTTGAGACTATGTTTGATAATATTTTAACATTCCCTTTCGTATCTTGTTTTACAACAGCTGCAGCAGTTTCATCGCAACTAGTCTCGATTCCAAGGAATGTTAAATCTTTTTTCATAGATGTATTGAGTGTGCTCACCTGTCGCTATAAAAAGTAGCGGTAATATACAGCAAAATGTTATTAAATCAGCAAAATGTTAAGAAATAGAAAAATTATTATTGGAACAAGGGGAAGCAGATTATCGCTTGCGCAAACAGAACATTTTAGAGATGAGCTTTTGCTTGCTTACCCAGGAGTTAAAGCTGAACAACTTATTATTAAGATTATAAAAACGTCAGGCGATAAATTTAAAACAGAAAATTTAGGCATGATGGGTGGTAAAGGACTTTTTGTTAAAGAATTAGAAGAGTGTTTGCTTGAAAAATCCATCGATGTTGCTGTCCATTCTCTTAAAGATGTGCCCACTTTTTCATCAAATAAATTATCACTTGGTTGCTTTTTAAAAAGAACAGATGAGCGAGATGCATTCTTGTCTCCAGTTGCAAATTCATTTGCAAATTTAAAACCAGGCTCTACGGTCGGCACTTCTTCTGTTAGAAGATTTTCTCAATTAAAAAGATTAAGAGATGATTTAAAAATTGTACCCATTAGAGGAAATATCGACACAAGGATTAATAAAATGAAAGAAGGAATTTACGATTCCATAGTGCTTGCGGCATCAGGATTAAAAAGATTAGGATTTCATTCTGAAGTAAAAGAATATTTTGAAAAAGACACAATTATTCCATCTGCTGGTCAAGGAATTATAACCGTTCAATGTCGAGAGGAAGACTTTGCTGTTAAAGAAATTTTAAAGACGGTTAATGATAAAGAAACCCAAATTCTAGCTGAAGCAGAACGCTCATTGTTAGAAGTATTAAATGGTGCTTGTGATACTCCGGTTGGTGCGAATGCTATTATTAATGATGAAGGAGAATTATTTTTGCAGGCAGAGTTATTATCTTTAGATGGAAAAAAATCTTTTAGAGCACATAAAACTGGCATTGTAGAAAAAGCAAAGACCATAGGAATCGACGTAGCTGAAGAAATTTTAGATATTGATTTTAAAAATTTTAGTTCAATTATTTTTACAAGTTCAAATGCAATCCATAATTTAAAAAAAATCGACAACATAAATCATCTCAAATGTTTTTGTGTAGGCGAACAAACAGCTGCAGCTGCAAAAAAGATTGGATTTTTAAATATACAAATTGCTGGTGGTAATTATTTTGATCTTCGAGATCTTGTTTTTAATACCTGTGACAAGACTAAAGAAAAATTTATTTATATTCGAGGAGAGTTTGTTTCCAATGATTTAGAAAAAGATTTTAAACAAAAAGGCTATAATCTAGAAAGTATTATTAATTATACAACAGAACCCAACACAAACATTGATCCAAAATTAATTGATGATCTAAAAAATAAAAAAGTTGATGTTATATTTGTTTACTCAAAGAGGACTGCTGACCAATTGTTAAAGATAATTTTGAATCATAACATTGTAGATGATCTAGGTAATTGTAGTTTGAATTGTATTAGCATTAATGTTGCAAATACTTTAAAAAGGTTGAAGTGGAAAAAAATTAAAGTTTTTTCACCTGGCGAAGAAGAATTATCATTATTATAAAAGGATTTTTAGTGATTATAGATGGAAAAAAATTTGCTCAAAAATTAAAAAAGAAAATTAAAAAAGAAATTCAATCCATAAAAAAAAAAACAAGATTAGCACCTGGTCTTACCGTTATTCTTTTAGGCCATCATGCTCCAAGTGAGATTTATGTTAGAAATAAACAAATTTCAGCGAAGGAAGTTGGCATTAATTCTAAAGTTTTAAGATTTAAAAGTTCTATTTCAGAATCAAAATTGATCTCAGTTATTAGAAAATTAAATAAAGACAAAAAAGTTCACGGGATATTAGTTCAACTCCCTTTGCCCAATCATATTAATGGTCATAAAATTATTGAAGAAATTGATCCAAGAAAGGATGTTGATGGTTTTCACCCAATGAATGTTGGAAATTTATCATCAGGAAAAGACTCTTTAATTCCTTGCACTCCCCTTGGATGTTATTTGATGATTAAGAGTGTTAGAAAAAATTTAGCAGGACTCAATGCGCTTATCATTGGTAGATCTAATTTAAATGGTAAGCCGATGGCGCAATTATTATTAAAAGAAGATTGTACGGTTACTATCGGACACTCCAAAACAAAGAATTTAAAAGAATTATGCAAAAAAGCAGATATCGTTGTTGCAGCAGTTGGAAAGGCAAATTTAGTTAAAGGTGATTGGGTAAAAAAGGGAGCAATTGTCATTGATGTGGGTATTAACAGAATTAAAAAGAAAAAAGGTTATAAGATAGTAGGGGATGTTGAATTTAAAGATGTAGTAAAAAAAGCAAAAGCTATCACGCCGGTACCAGGTGGTGTTGGTCCTGTAACAATTGCATGTCTTTTAAATAATACTTTAAAGGCGTTTAAGAATATTAATTAATTATTTTCTAAGTAAGCGAGCGTTTTTTTTAATAAAATTTTCTACTCTTTTTTTATTAAAAGTTTTGTTTTCTTCAAAAGAAACATTTTTCATCGAGTAAATACTCTTATTGGAAATTCTTGAAACAATACTTACGTTTCCTTTATAAATTTTTAATTTAACAGTTCCTTGAACTTGCGATCTTTTTTGATCAATAATTTTTTGCAATTTTAGTCTTTCTTTTGAATACCAAAATCCATTGTAAATTAATTCTGCAAACCTAGACATCACCGCATCTTTTTTATGTGCAGTTTCTTTATCTAAAGTAAGAGATTCTATAGCTCTATGAGCGAATAAAAGAATAGTTCCACCAGGCGTTTCATAAACTCCGCGAGATTTTATTCCAATAAATCTATTTTCAACAAGGTCGACTCTCCCCACTCCATTCTTGCCGCCAATATTATTTAAAAGAGTGAGTAATTTGCTTGGAGAACATTTTTTATTGTTAATGCTAATGGGATCACCATTTTTAAAACCAATAGTTACATAAGAGGCTTTATTTGGAGCCTTCTCAGGAGAAACTGTTCTTTGAAAAATAAATTCAGGAGCTTGTTTTGATGGATCTTCTAAAATTTTGCCCTCGGTTGAAGTATGAAATAAATTGTCATCTACAGAAAATGGCGGAGCACCTTTTTTGTCACTAGGTACAGGAATATTATTTTTTTTAGCATATTTTATTAGATCGCTTCTTGATGCAAAATCCCAATCACGCCATGGAGCAATAATTTTAATTTTCGGATTAAAATAGTAATAGGCAAGTTCAAATCTTACTTGATCATTACCTTTTCCCGTCGATCCATGGGATACGGCATCCGCTTTAAATTTTTTAGCAATTTGAATTTGACGTTTTGCAATTAGTGGTCGAGCGATAGAAGTTCCAAGCAAATAAATACCTTCATATAAAGCATTTCCTCTAATCATTGGAAAAATATAATCTTTTACAAAAACATCTTTTAGATCCTCGATAACAATATTTTTAACACCAAGGTTTGTTGCGTTTCTAATTATTTTTTTTCTATCTATTTCTTGTCCAAGATCTGCAGTGTAGGCAATAACTTCTGCGTGATAGTTTTCTTGCAGCCAACGTAAAATTACCGAAGTATCAAGGCCCCCAGAATAAGCTAAAACAATTTTTTTAACTTTTTTTTTCATTATTAAATGAAATTACATTTCTTTTTAGCAGTCTCATAGGCTTCACCAAAACCGCTCAAAGAAAAAGTGTCGATAGTTTTAGAACCTTTAGCCGAAGTTGCGCTAATTTTTGCTTGAGAAGATTTTCTCATCAATTCAATCATTGCTACTTCCTCTTCATACTTTGTAAGCCAAGCAAAATTATCTTCGGTTTCAAATTTGAATTCTTTTTTATCGATTGCAACATTGACTTTGGAAGATGCTTTATAATTGTAGCCACTCGTAATGCTTATTTCATTTTGTATTTTGTCATTAGCTCTAAAACTTACAAAAATTCTAGATTCTGCTCTATTAAGATTTTTTGGATCAGAGGCTACTGGACTTGATACGGCATAACAAACTTGCTGTCCGTTAATATTAGTATTTTGTGCGGCCCAGTTTTTAAATTGTCCATCTAGTTTAATTTGAGCAAATATTTTTTGTTCAAAAGACAAAAGACAAACTATAGAAAAAAATAAAACTCTTATGGACATGGGTTTGAATATATTAATTGAACATTATTAATGTCTTTTATTACATCATTAGTTAGTGACAGATCAATACTATCAATATTTTTCTTAAGTTGCTCCATTGATGTAGCTCCAATAATCGTTGAGGTTACAAATTTTTGAATAATACAAAATTGAATTGCCATTTGTGCAGGATCGATATTGTGTTTCTTTGCAACTTCGTAATAAGCTTTTACTGCTGGCTCTGTATTTTTAGTTCTATATCTGTCAAATCTATTTCCCCACAAAACTTCTCGGGTTCCTGCAGGTTTTTTTCCACCTAAATATTTTCCAGTTAAATGTCCTCCACCCAAAGGAGAGTATGCAAGTAGTCCAATTTTTTCTCTAATAGAAATTTCTGAAAGGCCCACTTCATAACTTCGATTAATAAGACTGTAGGCGTTTTGAATTGTTATGGGCTTTGGAATATTATGTTTTTCAGCAAGCTTTATATATTGGCTAGTGCCCCATGGAGTTTCATTAGAAAGTCCGTAATATTTTATTTTTCCAGCTTTGATTAAAGAAGCCATTGCTTCCATCGTTTCAAGAATAGGCACTACATCATCAGTCTCCGTATGTTCATATTCAAGTCCGCTGAACACATTTAAAGGTCTATCAGGCCAGTGTAATTGATAAATATCAACGTGATCAATTTGTAAATTTTTTAAACTATTATCGATTGCCGCATTAATTTGTTTTTTATTTAGTCGAGTTTCTTTTTCGCCTGGTCTAATCCAGTTCATTCCAGATCTTCCAACAACTTTATCTGCAATAATAATTTGATCTCTTTTCTTTGTTTTTTTTAACCAATTACCAATAATTCTGTTTGTTGCACCGCAGGTTTCTTTTGTAGGCGGTATAGAATATAATTCAGCGGTATCAAAAAAATTGACACCCTTTGAAACCGCATAGTCCATTTGCTCAAAACCATCTTGTTCGGTATTTTGCATTGAACCCCAGGTCATTGTACCAAGGCAAATTTGACTAACGTTTAAATCGGTATTGGGTATTTTATTAAATTTCATATTTTCTTAATTCTCAAAAAGATAATGGAATAGCCTTTTTTTAAGCTTCTTGAAATGAACATATTTTAACATTATGTATTGGGTCAAACAAACATATAGGTAAAAAAAATATGAACTTAAAGTATGGTCAAACAAGAGCTACGACACGTGCAGAATCGGGTGCCATAGATCAGGGCCTTAGATCCTACATGTTGAAGATCTACAATTACATGGCAACCGGTATTCTGGTTACAGGTTTTGTAGCGCTATTTTTATTTAAATATTCAGTAGTTACAAATGAAGCTGGCTCAATCACTGGCCTAACTAATTTAGGTAATGCAATTTATAATTCTGCATTAATGTGGGTAATCGCTTTTGCTCCATTAGGTATTGTATTGTGGATGAGTTTTGGACTTGCAAAAATGACTGCATCAAAAGCTCAAACATTGTTTTGGGTGTTTGCAGGATTAATGGGTGCATCACTTTCTTCAATATTTATGGTTTACACTGGAGTAAGTATTGCTCGAGTGTTTTTCATTACAGCGGCAACTTTTGCTACAATGAGCCTTTACGGTTACACAACAAAATCTGATTTGACTAAACTTGGATCATTTTTAATGATGGGTTTAATTGGAATCATTATCGCTTCAATCGTAAATATTTTTCTTAAATCTACTCAACTAGACTTCATCGTTTCAATACTTGGAGTTATTATTTTTGTTGGTCTGACTGCTTATGACACACAAAAAATTAAAGACATGTATTTTGATGGTGGAGATTCAGAGGTAATGGCTAAAAAATCTATTATGGGAGCTTTAACTCTTTATTTAGACTTCATTAATCTTTTTGTAATGTTGTTAAGATTTTTTGGAGATAAAAGAGAGTAATTAATTTTTTATTCTATAGCCCCGATCATTCGGGGCTATAAACACTAACCTAAGATAAAGTCCCCAATTCCCGTAAATAAATAGCAACCAACAAAGAAAATTATAATAACTAAAATCCAGTAACAATTAACTAATCTATCTTTAAAAATTTTTTTATTCGTAATTTTTAAAGACTCCTTGGGTTCCCAAATTGATTTTTTAAATTTTCTAATATCATAACTATATTTCCAAAAATCTTTACTAGTTTGGTCTTGATCTCCCGTTTCAAATTTTTTTAGGTAATTTGATATGAAAATTAACAAATAAATTGAAATAGTCAGAACTAAAATTGGCCAGAATGCTTTTGTTCCTAAAATAAAAAGTAAAATTATTGCACCAGTTATAAGAATAAATGGATTTTTCATTGAATCATTTTTCTAATGATCAAGAAAATTGAAACTAATATTAGCGGTAGTAAAATAGCACCTATATAACCGTATTCATCTAACACCCAATTCAAAACAAAAAGAAAACATATAATTCCAGCTATGACAGATAATAAATAAGTAATAAAATTTTTTGTCATGCAATAACTATAATTTAATTAAAGTATAATTTCATTACATTTAAAATTATTTTTAATTCAAGCTTATTTTAATTTTTAGAGCATTTTTTTGAACAATATTTAACGAAATCCCAATTTTTTTTCCATTTCTTTCTCCAAAGAAATTCTCTATTGCAACTAGGACAAATCTTTTTTGGTAATTGATTTTTTTTTCTCAAGTTATTTAATAACTTTTAAATATTTGGTAGAATTTTTCTTTGAAATAATTTTTAATATAGAGCTTAAGTTATCAGAGCTTTTAATTATTAAGCCACTTGCATCTTTTAATTGATATTTATTTTTATCTTTTGGATTAAGTTTTTTTAGTATTTGAAAAAGAGGATTTTCAGTTGCTTTTCTATAAATCTCAAAACTAATCATAGTTTTGCTCATATAAATTCCATAGTCTTTCCATTCACCAACAGAAACCATTGAGCCATAAAGATTTAGTATTTCTTGAAGTTCTTTTTTATTAAAAAAATTTTCTTTATTAAGATTATTATTTTTAATTAAATGAAGTTTCATTGATCAGTTCTATGTTTTTGAATGAGTGACACTTGCATAATTGTGAATATTAAAGTGATTGGCAATAGTCCAAAAACTTTAAATTGAACCCAAAAATCTTCACTTTGTGTTCTCCAAACGAGCTCATTTAATATTGCTAGAAAGATAAAAAAATATATCCAACGTTTATTTAAAATATTCCAACCTTCGTCAGAAATTTTAATAGATTCATCAAATAATTTTTTTAGCAAAGGTTGTTTTAGAAAAATTTGCCCGTACAAAAGAATAAGTGCAAAAATTATATTTATAATCGTAGGCTTCATGTAAAAGAATATTTTGTTATCAAAAATAAGTGCAAGTCCGCCAAATAGAGTCACAACAACAGCGCCTAATATTGGTATTAATGGAATTTTTTTATCTATTCGATAAACAAAAAATACCGATATAATAGTTGCAACAATTAACGGAACTATTGCATAACTCATTCCATGTTTTTTGTAGAAATAAAAAAAGATTAATAGCGGGCCTATATCTAAGAAAAATTTTATGAGACCTTTATTCATTAAATTTTTAATAATTATTTATCTAATTATTTTAAACTTTAATTCATCTTTAGCAAAAGAATTTAGATATGACGTTCGTGCTTATAATCTGAATGTTATGGAGATTAATTTTAATATTGATGATGAAATAAATAATAAAATAACATTTAGTGCTGAAAGCGTCGGTATCGTTGGGTTTTTTGTAAAAGTTTTAGCAAAATCTAAAGTTGAATTTAATGATAAAAGCAAAAATACTTGGCAGTATGAGTATCGTTATGACAAGCCGACAACTAATAAGTATAGATTAAATAAAATTAATTTTTCTAAAGAAAAAGTTCTTAATTTTGAAACCGATCCTCCTCGAACTGAAGATTTAACTAAAAAAGTTCCATATAATAAAGAAGACTATTTTGGTGTAATTGATCCAATCTTTGCAGTTAAAAAATTATTTTTGATTGATAAAAAAAATCTTGATTGTGATAAAAAAATTAAAGTTTTTGATGGTAATATTTTTTATTACTTAGTGATGAAGAAAGAAAACGTGCAGATGGATTTTGATTCAGTTTTTTCTAATTATAAAGGAAAATTACAAAAGTGTATTTTAACTTATCAACCTATATCTGGCTACATACCTGGAGATCCAAATACTCCTGAGCAATTTAAAGTAGATCTTTATTTTGGGATTGTTGGGGATAACTATTTTCCAATTTATGCAACAACTAAAGGAAAAAAGGGAATTAGACTTAAGATGTATTTAGATACAATTCAGTGAGCTATTGAAATTTTTATAAGAATCACTACTTTAAATTTTAATGTTAGAGAAAAAATTAAACAAAGCCAAATTTTCAATTGGAGAAGTGGTGAGGCATCGTTTGTTTGATTTTAGAGGTGTTATTTACGATGTAGATTTTCAATTTAATAATTCAGAAGAGTGGTATCAATCTATTCCAAAAGCAGCACGTCCTAGAAAAGATCAGCCGTTTTATCATTTATTAGCAGAAAATGATGAGATCACTTATGAAGCTTATGTTTCAGAACAAAATTTAGTGGGTGATGATCCAAATGAGCCTGTAAGACATCCTTTAGTTAACGAAATATTTAAGGGAAAAAGAGGAAATCTTTACTTTAAGCCATCAAACTAGACAGATTTTTACTGCCTTAATTCAAACAATTTTAACGCAAAAGATAGACAGATTAATTTATTAAATTTTAGTTAATACCTAACTGAGTTATTTTTGATCCCCAATCTCCCTTATCTCAGTTAGGTAAACTTCTAATCTTCCCAAACTTGTAGTAAAAAAATTAATCTAAAATGTTTGGAATATTTAAACCTAGAACTTTTTTTAATTTAGCCAACACTAGTATATTTTGGTTAAAGATAATTTTTGCCTTAGCGCTTATTGTTGGTTTAATTTTAGCCTTGGTCTTTTCCCCAATTGATTATTTACAAAAAGACACGGTCAGAATTATGTATGTTCATGTACCATCTTCGTGGATTTCTTTATTTATTTTTTTAATTATTGGAATTTCATCATTTATAAGTCTAATTTTTAAAGTTAGAATTTTTTCAGTTTACGCAAAAAGTTTAGCACCCATAGGATTGGTTTTTTCTTTAATATCTGTTGTGACAGGATCACTTTGGGGTTATCCAACGTGGGGAACTTTTTGGAGCTGGGATGGTAGGTTAACTTCAATGTTTATTTTAGTATTAACTTATATTCTTTATGTTTTTTTATGGTCGTTTATAAAAAATTATAATTCAGCCGAAAAAATTACTAATATTGTTGGTATTGTGGGTTTAATAAATATTCCTATTATTAAATTTTCAGTTGCATGGTGGAATACACTTCATCAGCCGGCAAGCATTACACTAACTGCCGCACCCACCATACATAGTTCAATGCTGGCGCCATTACTTATAATGTTTTTTAGCTTTTGTATTTTATCGCTGATTATTTTCTTGATTAGATATAAATATGAAATTATAAATTTTAGAGTTAATAAAAAATGATTTTAGAATTTTTAAATATGGGTGGTTACGGTTTGTACATATGGTTGTCATATGCATTTGCCGCTTTATCTTTAATTTCCCTTTATTACGTTTCAGTTAAAAAATTAAATTCTATTAAAAATATCGAACATCTTTATCAATCTGAAAAAATTGAAGACGCTTCAGCTTCAGCGCAAGCAAGTAGATTTTAGTTTAATATCTAATTAAGTCCCGATATCTTCTTAAAAAATTTGTTTAAATACAATTATGATTGTTAGTAAATCTACAAAAAATAGATTAAAAATTTTTTCTTTAATAACAATAGCCACATCAATAATATTTTTTTTTATCTATAATAATTTACAAAAAAATGTGGTGTATTTTTATGCACCTCAAGAAATAAAAAATTTAACAAAGATTCCCTCTAATAAGATTAGGCTTGGAGGTTTAGTTAAAGAAGGCTCATTAAAGAAAAATAGCAATACCTATGTTTTCATTATTACTGATTTAAAAAATGAAATTTTTGTTGAGTATAATGGCTTATTACCCAATTTATTTATTGAAGGCAAAAGCGCAGTTGTAGAGGGTCTTCTAAAGGATAAAAAATATTTTATTGCAACTACGATACTTGCAAAGCATGATGAAAATTATATGCCGCCAGAAGTTGCTAATAGTTTGAAAAAAAATAAATTAATTAAATAATTATGGCTGGTTATTTAGGTAATTTAACTTTATTTTTATCTTTAATATTTAACTGTTTTTTAATTTCCTCATTAATTTCTGGAATAAGGAATAATTTTAAAAATTCAAAAACAATTAATTTTTTTAATAATAGTATTTTTTTTTTATTATTAATTTCATTTTTAACTCTAATATATTGTTTTATTGTTTCTGATTTTTCTAATGTAGCTGTCTATCAAAATTCTCACACGACTAAGCCTTTAATTTACAAAATATCAGGAGCGTGGGGTAACCACGAAGGCAGTATGGTTTTGTTTATTTTAATATTATCATTATTTTCATTCATATTTGTCAGAACAAAAGTGAGTGAAAAATTAAAATTTTATACAGTTTTTTTTCAAGCAATATTAATCTTAATTTTTTTACTTTTTTTAATTTTAACTTCAAATCCTTTTGATCAGATGGATCCAAAACCATCACAAGGTCTTGGTCTAAATCCTATTCTGCAGGATCCGTTACTTGCGATCCATCCTCCATTTTTATATTTTGGTTATGTTGGTTTTTCTTTGGTTTTTAGTTTTGCCCTTGCAGGATTAGTCACTAATAATTTTGATCAATCATGGAGTAAGATTGCAAATTTTTGGATTATTCTTCCCTGGTCTTTGTTAACTATTGGAATTGGTCTTGGATCTTTTTGGGCCTACTATGAATTAGGATGGGGCGGATATTGGTTTTGGGATCCAGTTGAAAATGCATCATTAATGCCTTGGCTTGCAGCAACGGCATTAATTCACTCTAACATTGTAACTTTTAAAAAAGATAAATTACATTCTTGGACGGCATTGCTTTCCATTTTTACTTTTATTATGAGTTTGCTTGGAACTTTCTTAGTTAGGTCTGGAGTATTAAATTCCGTTCATGCTTTTGCAAATGATCCTTACAGAGGCGTATATATTTTAAGTACAATTTTGCTGATTACTTTTTTTTCATTAGCTATTTTTATTATTAAGAGTCCAAAAAAATCTTTTTACGGAAAATATTCTTTTTTCCAAAGAGATAATTTTATTTTAATTAATAATTGTTTTTTATTATTTTTTCTTTCAGTTGTTTTGGTTGGAACAGTTTATCCTATTATTTTGGATGCTATTACTGGGAAAAGTATTTCAGTAGGCCCTATTTATTATCATACTATTTTAGCCCCTTTTTTATTTGTATTTTTATTTTTCATGTCTCATGGACCTCTTCTTAGCTGGAACAAAGAAGATAAATTTTTACAAATAAAAAATTTTAAAATTTTTTTTCCAATTTCAGTTGTAATTTCTTTAGTGATTATTTTTTTGTTTTTTAATTATAAAGACATTATTTTGATATTAGGCTTGTTGTTCTCATTGTACCTAATTGTCTCCGTTATATTTGATTGGATTTCACAAAAAAAATTAAGCTTAAATTTTGGCAGATTAATATCTCACTTAGGATTTGGGATACTGATTTTTGCAATATTTATTAATGCTTATTTATCAAAGGAAATTAATGCAGCGATGAAAGTTGGAGATGAAATTAAAATTCAAGAATTTATTATTAAATTTAAAAGTATTAATAAAATTAATAAAGAAAATTATGAAGAAGTTTTTGGAAATTTTTTAGTAACTAATAAACAAAAACAAGTTGAACTAACTCCATCGATTAGAAAATATAATCAGCCAGTCCAGTTTACCTCTGAGACAAGTATTAAGACCAATTTTATCGTAGATTATTACTTTGCAATTAATTTATCTGAATTTGAAAAAGATAAAATTATGGTTAGATTTTATTATAAGCCCTTCATGTTTTGGATTTGGCTTTCTATATTACTAATTGCTTTTGGTGGAGTTTATCAAACTTTTAAATTGAGAAATGAATAATAAATATAAAATTATAATTCTTGGAGTAACAATCATCATAATTTTTATTCTTTTTTTAAGAGTTTTAAATTCCAACAAAACTTACCAACCTAATCAAATGATTGGTAAAAAGATTCCAGATTTTATTTTAGAAGATCTTTTTAATAAAAACACTAAGCTAGATAGTAAGATTTTATCAGGTAAAGATTTTGCTGTTTTAAATATATGGGCATCTTGGTGCATTCCTTGTCGTATTGAACACCCTTTTTTAATGGATTTAAAAGACAAAAATCAAATTAATATTATTGGCCTTAATTATAAAGATGAAAGCGGGAATGCAAAAAATTTTTTAAAAAATTATGGAAATCCTTACAGCTTAATAGGAGTTGATAAAAAAGGAGAAGTCGCAATTCAATTGGGTGCGTATGGAGTTCCAGAAACGTATGTTTTAAAAAAAGGAAAAATAATTTTTAAACAGATTGGCCCACTTAATGAAGACGCTGTTAATAAAATTTTAGAGTTAAAAAAATGAAAAAATATATTTTTATATTTATTTTTTTTATTTTATCTGCCAATGTTTTTTCTGCAAATGAAGAATTAAAAAATAAAATTTATAAAAATATTAGATGTATTGTTTGTCAAGGACAGTCGATTTATGAATCAAATTCAGATTTTGCAATTGATTTAAAAAAATTAATTTCTAAAAAATTAGACAATGGAGAGAACGAAAAACAGATTTATGAATTTTTAATAAGTCGTTATGGGGATTGGATTGTCTTTAACCCAGGTTTAAATTTTAATAGTTTAGCCTTGTGGTTATTACCTTTAATTGTCTTTATGATTGGTGGATTTTTAATATTCAGATTAAATAATAATAAATAAAAGTAGATTCTTTATTGCATTTCCGTCAATTTTATTAAATAAAGGCTCATAAAAATGAATTCAAAATTTACTAAATTTTTTGGAATAATCTCTTTGTTATCTATCTCTCTAGTTTCAACAGCTAGATCAGAGGGTTTCACTTTTTCAGTTGGAAAATTTGATCATAATGATGACAAAACAAATGCTGGCATGTTCCAATTAGACTATGATTTTGATAAAACACTTTTTGGTTCTCCAATTGGAGATTTTAAACCTGTTGTTGGATTTTTAGTAACAGACGATAACGCAAAGTATGGTTATGCAGGTGTTAGATTAGATTATAAATTAGCTAATAATTCAGTTTTGATAAGTCCAAGTTTTACACCTGGAATTTTTGGTAAAGGCGACGGAAAAGATTTAGGTCATAATATTGAATTTAAAACACAAGTTAGAGCAGCTCTAAATTTAAGCTCAACATCTAATATTGGTATCTCTTACAGTCATATTTCAAACGCTAGCTTAGGCGATAAGAATCCAGGCGCAAATAATTATAGCATCAGTTTTCAAAAAAATTTCTAAAACTTTATAATGTCATTAGCTAGATGCTTTAATGTTGATGATTTTAGAAAGTTAGCAAAAAGAAGACTTCCTTCCCCAATTTTTAATTACATTGATGGCGGCGCAGACGATGAGGTTACTTTAAAAAGAAATACTTCTGCATTTAATGATTGTGATTTAGTTCCAAGCGTTCTGAGAGATGTAAGCTCTATCGATATGTCCACAACTGTTTTTGGACAGAAAATTGACATGCCATTATTTCTTGCACCAACAGCAATGCATAGATTGTATCATCATGATGGTGAGAAAGCGACTTCAAGAGCAGCAGAAAAATTTGGAACCTTTTTTGGAATGTCGACAATCGCAACAACTAGCATTGAAGAGGTTGGCAATTTAACAAGCGGGCCAAAATTATTTCAATTGTATATTCATAAAGATAGAGGCTTAACGGATAATTTAATTGAGCGATGTCAAAGAGCTAATTTTAAAGCGTTATGCTTAACAGTAGATACTATTGTTGCAGGTAATAGAGAGCGTGATCATAGAACTGGATTTACAACTCCACCAAAATTAACTTTGGCAAGTTTAATAAGTTTTGCATTACATCCTGAATGGACTTTAAATTATTTAATGCACGAAAGATTTAAACTCCCAAATCTTCCGCATACTGAAAAAGATGGACAGTCTATAGAAACTTCAGTGATCAATTATATTAATAGCCAATTTGATCCTACAATGAATTGGAAAGATGCTGAGTATGTTGCAAAAAAATGGAAAGGTGCCTTTGCTATAAAAGGAATTGTATCTGTAGAGGATGCAAAAAAAGCAGTGGATATAGGCGCAACAGCAATTATGATTTCAAATCATGGTGGAAGACAATTAGATGCCTCCATGTCACCATTTGATGTTCTTGCAGATATTGTTGATGCTGTTGGAGATAAAGTAGATGTAATTTTAGATGGTGGAGTTAGAAGAGGAACTCATGTTTTAAAAGCTTTAGCACTTGGAGCAAAAGCATGTTCATTTGGTAAAGGTTATTTGTATGCATTATCTGCAGGCGGCCAACCTGGTGTTGAAGCAATACTTAGAATTATGCATGCTGAAATAAAAAGAGGAATGACTTTAATGGGTTGCAGAAATGTAAAAGAAATTACTCGAGATAAAGTAATTTTTAGAAAAAGATGAAATTAGCAGATAGTCTTTTTAAACTTGGCACAGAAAATGCCTTTGTTGTTCTTGCAAAAGCAAAAGCATTAGAGGCGCAAGGAAGAGAAATAATTAATTTAGGAATAGGTCAGCCAGATTTTAGAACACCAAAGCACATTGTTGATGCTGCAAAAAAAGCCTTAGATGATGGTTTTCATGGTTATACACCGGCAAATGGTCTTTTAGAATTAAGACAGGGAGTATCACGTCATATTAAAAAAATGTATGGAGCAAATGTAGATGCTTCACGAGTCGTTATTATGCCCGGTGGAAAACCCACGATGTTTTTTGCAATGTTAATGTTTGGTCAGCCTGGTACAGAAATTATTTATCCTGAACCAGGATTTCCAATTTATGAATCAATGATTAATTACACAGGAGCAAAAGCAGTTCCAATGTATTTAAGTGAAAAAAATAATTTTTCTTTTAAAGCCGAAGAAGTTTTAAAATTAATAAATGATAAAACTCGTTTAATTATAATTAACAATCCACAAAATCCAACAGGTGGTCTCATTGAAAGGGAACAGATTGATAAACTTGTTGTGGGATTAAAAAAATTTCCAGAGGTCGCAATTTTGAGTGATGAAATTTATAGCAGACAAATTTATGATAATAAAAAAATGCCATCTTTTTTTAATTATCCAGAACTTTTTGATCGATTAATTGTTTTGGATGGTTGGAGCAAAACATATGCAATGACCGGCTGGCGTTTGGGCTGGAGCGTATGGCCAGAAAAAATTATTGAAGATATCACTAGATTGTGCGTGAATGATCATTCATGTCCTTGCGCCTCAACTCAAATTGCAGGTCTTGCGGCATTAGATGGCCCACATGATTTTTTAGATGAAATGATGAGTCAATTTAATAGAAGAAGAAAATTAATTGTGGATGGCTTAAATAGTATTAAAGGCATTACATGTAATAATCCCGGCGGAGCTTTTTATGTATTTCCTAATATAAGCGGAACCGGAATGAACGGTAATGAGTTTGCAGATAAATGTTTAAATGAAGCGGGAGTTGCAATTATTCCGGGCGTTAGTTTTGGTAAATCCGCAAAAGATTTTGTAAGATTCAGTTTCGCTAACTCTTACGAGAATATAGAAAAAGCTTTAGAAAAAATTAAAAAAACTGTTGTCAAATAAAGTTTTTTTTTTGATCTCAAAGACCTATATATATCAATCAAAATAATATAAGTTTCAGATATGTCCACGCTAGCAATGCCACAAATTGATCAGTCAGTTTTAAATGATAGAGAAAAAATTGTTCGCGATTTAAAAAGATTTACTAATCCAATAAATGTTATTGCTGATGCAGAAGGAATAGTTCCTTACGAAACAGATGCTTTAACAGCATATAAACAAAAACCAATGGTAGTGGTCCTTCCAGAAAGCACAGCTGAAGTTAGTGATATTTTAAAATATTGTCATGAGAATAATATTAAAGTTGTTCCAAGAGGCGCTGGAACAGGATTATCAGGAGGAGCATTGCCTCTTGCCGATTGTGTTTTGCTAGGATTGAGCAAATTTAATAAAATTTTAGAAATTGATTTTGAAAATAGATGTGTTGTGACTCAGCCTGGGGTTACAAATTTATCTTTAACAAAAGCTGTTGAACACAAAGGTTTTTATTATGCCCCAGACCCTTCAAGTCAAATAGCTTGTTCAATAGGTGGAAATATTGCCGAAAACTCTGGTGGAGTTCATTCTTTAAAATATGGAACAACAACAAACAACGTTCTTGGTGTTGAAATAGTTTTGATGGATGGAACGATTATGAGATTTGGTGGAAAAAAATTAGAGTCAGAAGGTTACGATTTGTTAGGAATTATTACCGGATCAGAGGGATTGCTAGGCGTATTAACAGAAGTAACTGTAAAAATTTTAAAAAAACCTCAGTCAGTCAAAGCTTTGCTATTAGGTTTTCAAAGTGTTGAAAACGCAGGGCAATGTGTTTCAGATATTATTTCAGGAGGAATTATTCCTGGCGGCATGGAGGTAATGGACAAGCCTTTAATTAAAGCAACAGATGATTATTCTAAAGCTGGTTATCCTCGAGATGTTGAAGCTATTTTAATTGTTGAATTAGATGGAACTGAAAGTGAAGTGAACGTTTTAATAAAAAAAGTTGAGGATATTGCAAAGAAAAATAAAGCAACTTATTTACGCATCAGTAAAAATGATGAAGAGAGATTAAGATTTTGGCTTGGAAGAAAGGCGGCCTTCCCAGCAATTGGCGATATGTCGCCAGATTATTTATGCATGGATGGAACTATCCCTAGAAAAAAATTACCAGAAGTTTTAAGAGAAATTACTAAACTTTCACAAAAGCATGGCCTAAGAGTTGCAAATTGTTTTCATGCTGGAGATGGAAATTTACATCCATTAATCATGTTTGATTCAAATATAAAAAGCGAATTAAAGAGAGCTGAGAAATTTGGAGCTGATATTTTAAAATATTGTGTAAAAGTAGGTGGTGTTCTTACCGGCGAACATGGAGTTGGAATAGAGAAAAGAGATTTAATGTGTGAAATGTTTAATGATGAAGATATTCAGCAGCAACTTCATATTAAACAAGCATTTGACGACAAATCTCTTTTGAATCCTGGAAAAGTTTATCCAATCTTACATCGCTGTGCAGAGGGTGGAAAGATGCATGTTCATAAGGGAGATATAAAATTTAAAGATATTCCAAGATTTTAATGTCTGAAATTTATTCGCCAACAAGCGAAAGTGAAGTTGCTGATTTTATAAAAGATTGCAACTCACAGGAAATTCCAATTGAAATTATAGGACATAATACAAAATCAATCGGCAGATTGATCCAATGCTCTAAATCTTTACATTTAAAAAATTTAAGCGGAATTATCGAATATTTTCCAGAAGAACTTTATATTAAAGTCAAAGCAGGAACTCCTCTTGCCTTAATTGAAGCTGAGCTTGATAAAAAAAATCAAGAATTATCATTTGAACCTTCAGATATGGGATTTTTATATGACGGAAGAAGTAATAAAGGGTCTGTAGGTGGAGCCGTTGCTTGTAATTTATCAGGATCGCGAAGATTTAGAGCGGGGGCGTTAAGGGATCACATTTTAGGATTTCGGGGAGTTAATGGTAAGGGTGAAATTGTAAAGTCAGGAGGTACAGTTGTTAAGAATGTCACAGGTTATGATGTTAGCAAATTAATTACCGGATCTTATGGAACTTTGGTTGCCTTAACTGAAATTGTATTAAAAGTTCAACCAAAGAATGAAGAAACTCAAACATTAATTGTTCATAATATTAACTTAAAAAGAGCTTTAGATATTTTTTCAAAAGCCATGCAAACGTCCGTTGAAATTTCTGGTGCATGTTTTTATCCGGCAAAAGTATTAAAATTTTTTAAACTTAACGATTTAGACACATCAACATCCATTACAGCAATTCGTCTTGAAGGACCCAGAATCTCTGTTTTAGAAAGAATAAATACTTTAAAAAAATTATTCGATGAGTACAAAAAAACAATATCGGTTCTTGAGCATTATCAATCAAGAATTTTTTGGAAAGATACAACCGATTTGCAGTTTTTTAATAATAGTTTGAATGTGGTTTTAAAAATAATTTTACCACCCATTCATACAGATCAGTTTTTAAATCAATTTGAAAATGATGAATTAAAATACGTTGTAGATTGGGCAGGTAATTTGATTTGGATTGAGATACCTGAAAATGATAGCGTATTATTCAGACAATTAAGAACAGAGGCTGTGAAACTTGGTGGACATATGACTGTAATTAAAGCCCCTAACCACGTGCGTATTAAAGAGGAATTTTTGACAACCGTTGATGAGAATATTAGAGTTTTGTCTTTAAAGATCAAAGAAAGTTTTGATCCAAAAAAAATCTTAAATCCAGGAAAGATGTATTCAGGCATATAATGCAAACTAATTTTACAAAAAAACAGCTTCAAGATAGCAACATTAGTTCTGCAGAGGGGATATTAAGAAAATGTGTTCACTGTGGTTTTTGTAATGCTACTTGTCCAACTTACCAAATCGTTGGCGATGAACTAGATGGTCCACGGGGTAGAATTTATTTAATTAAAGATATGCTGGAGAATGAAAAGCCAGCTAATGAAAAAATTACAAAACACATTGATCGCTGTCTATCTTGTTACTCTTGTATGACTACTTGTCCTTCAGGTGTAAATTATATGCACCTTGTTGATCATGCGAGAAATCATATTGAAAAAACTTTTACCCGACCTTTTTTTGATAGAATTATAAGAAACTTGCTTTCCAAAATTTTACCAAGTCCAACCCTATTTAGAATGATTGGATACTCTTCAAGACTAATTTATCCTTTTAGATTTTTATTTCCAAAAAAAATTAAAAATATGCTTAAGTATATGCCAAATTCTTTTCCAGCATCCAAACAGGAAAATAAGGAAATATATTCGCCCTCAGGAAAAATTTATGCAAGAGTTGCTTTATTAACGGGTTGTGTGCAGAGAGTTATTTCCCCGCAAATTAATGATGCAACGATTGATATTTTAAACAGACATGGTGTTGAAGTAGTTGTACCAAAAAAAGTGGACTGTTGTGGTTCATTAAACCATCATCTAGGCAAAGAAGAGCTTGCTCATAAATCTTTTATAAACAACATTAATTCATGGTTTAAATGGTATGAAGAGAAAAATCTCGATGCAATTTTGGTAACTACTTCTGGTTGTGGCACTACCTTAAAAGATTATGCTTATATTTTTAGAGACCATCCTGACAAAGAACTTAGAAAAAAAGCAAAAATAATTTCATCGCTTGCAAAGGATATAACTGAATATTTAGGAAAAAATATTAAATTAAATTATGTGAAAAAAGATAAAAAATTTAAGATTGCTTACCATTCAGCATGCTCAATGCAACATGGGCAAAAAATACACAAACAACCAATGGATTTATTAAAAAAAACTGGCAATGAAATAGTTGAGATACCAGATGGTCATTTATGTTGTGGATCTGCTGGAACTTATAATTTACTGCAAGATGAGATGGCCGCAGAACTTTTAAAAAGAAAAGTTTCAAATATTGATAAAGTAAAACCTGACTTTATTTCAACTGGAAATATTGGATGTATGACGCAGATTTCATCTGGAACAAAGATACCAATTGTTCATACTATAGAAATTTTAAACTGGTATACAGGCGGGGAAAAACCTAAAGCAA
>RGRP01000060.1 GCA_010021145.1 Candidatus Fonsibacter lacus | reverse complement strand
AAAATCTTCTATTTTTGTTTAATACTTTTAAAAATCTTGAGAATAAATCTGAAAAAGAAAAATTTTTAGCTAAAGCATCAATAACATTATTAATAACTGAATATTTATGTGTAGGATTTTTGATAAACTTTTTTAAATCTGAACTTTGATCTAATATTTCTTTTAACTTCAAAAAATCTTTTTCAAGAACATCTAAACTTTTAGCTTCATAAGCCAGCCTATATACTGCTTTAGCGTATCTTTGAGTTTCACTAAAAGTTTTCATAGATTTTTTTACTATTAACTTTAAAAGAAAAAAGGTCTCGTAACATGCGAAATTACACTAATCAAGTGTGATATTTTGTGCTTTTTTAAAATTATTTAAAGTTTATCGGATCAACGTCTACGGTTAGTGAAATATTTTTTTTAATTTTAATAGTTTTTAACCAATCTTTTAAAAATTTTTGTGGAAATGCTTCTTGAGGATATTTTAATAATAACCTAGAACGATATTTTCCCTTTATAAGCGAAATGGAAGCACTTACAGGACCTAGCAACAAAGCATCTTTCATTCTTGGAATTTTATTTTTTAATATTCTTGCACACTCATCAACGTCAAATCTATTTTTTCCTGAAATAATAAAAGCAATAAGTTTTGTAAACGGAGGTAGATTGGATTGCTCTCTAAAATTAATTTCATTTTTATAAAAAGTTAAAATATTCTGATCACATATTGATTTTAATGTTTCGTTTTCTGGCTCAAAAGTTTGAAGATATACTGTTGAATTTTTAACTTCTCTTCCAGCTCTACCACTCAACTGATTCATTAATTGATATGTTTTTTCTGAACTTCGAATATCATTTCCTAAAAAACTCAGGTCAGAATTAACAATAACAATGCAATTTAACTTTGGAAAATGAAAACCTTTTGAAATTAATTGAGTTCCTACAATAATGTTAATTTTTCCATTCTGAATGCTCTCAAAAGTTTTTTTAGTAGTAACATCATTATGAATAAAATCACTTGAAAATAATTCAATTCTTTTATCAGGAAAAATTTCTTTAACTTCCTCAAATATTTTTTCAACACCTAGTCCATAAAAAGACAATTTACAATTATCTCCGTCTTTGCATTTTCTTTCTAGTAAAGCTACATGATCACAATAATGACAGATTAATTTGTTAGTTTCTTTGTGATAAATTAATGAAACTGAGCAATTTGGACAATTAAATCGATAACCACATTTTGAACAAATAACAAACGTTGAATATCCTCTTCTATTTAAAAAAAATAAAATTTGATTTCCTTTGTTCAAGATATTTTTAAGTTCAGGAATAATAGACGGTGAAATAAATTTAGATTTATCTGGGGGATTTTTTTTCAAATCTACAAATTTAACTTCAGGCAATTGGGCATCTCCATATCTTTTATCTAAACTAATGTAAGAAAATTTTTTATTAATTGTGTTATAATAAGTTTCTAGTGAAGGCGTTGCTGAAACTAAAATAACTGATATCTTTTTAATTGAGGCCATTAACACAGCCATGTCCCTAGCATTGTAAATTATTTGATCCTCTTGCTTGTAAGACTGGTCATGCTCCTCATCTATAATAATTAAACCTAATTTTTTAAAAGGAAGAAATAGAGATGATCTAGCTCCTAAAACTAAATTAATTTTATGACTAGCAACTCCATGCCAGATCCGTCTTTTGTTTTTTTCAGAAATATCTGAGTGCCACAATGCAGGATAGTTTCCAAAATACTCTTTAAATCTTTCTTTGATTTGGTTTGTTAATGCAATTTCCGGGAGCAAAACCAAAACTTGAAAACCTTTTTCTATAAAATCTTGTATTTTTTTAAAATATATTAATGTTTTTCCTGACCCTGTAATCCCATGTAATAAAACTGTTGAAAATTTATCAAACGAAATTTGATCATCTAAAATCTTAATAGCTTTCTTCTGACTTAAATCAAAACTAATATTTTTTTTTAATGAATATTTTTCAAAAGATTCCTCGGGTTTCTTTTTTTTGGATATTTCTTTAAAAGCCTTCTTAAAAATAAATAATTTTAAAGTAATGCCTAAATCTACCAAATTGTATCGAGAAAATTTTTCCAAAAAAACTAAAGTATCTTTAGATAAAAAAGCGAAATCAAATTTTTTTTTGATATCTTTAATTCTAATTGATTTATTAATAGGGCTACTCTTGCTCCAAACGACGCCTATAATGTCTTTATTTTGAAAAGGAACTAAAACAAAATCCCCAACTTTCACATCGATATCTTTTGGAACGTTATATGTAAATGGATGATCGAATTTTAGTGGTAGTAATACATCTAAAGTCATCAAAAAATTCTATTAATTGTTTATTTCTTACTATAAATTTTATAATCTAAATCCATGGAAATTTTTCTAGACTCATCAGATATTAAAGAAATTAGAGGATTAAACAAAGCTAATTTAGTAGACGGCATCACAACAAATCCCTCTCTACTTGCAAGTGCAAACACTGATTTCAAAATTTTATTAAAAGAAATTTGCAGCGAAATAAAAGGACCCGTAAGCGCTGAAGTAACAGCACCAGATGTTCCATCGATGTTAAAAGAGGCTGACGTTCTAAGAAAAATTGCAAAAAATATTGTAATTAAAGTTCCCTTAACTTGGAATGGTTTACAGGCTTGCAGCATACTTTCTGCTAAAAAAATTAAAGTAAATGTTACTTTATGTTTTTCTACATCCCAAGCTCTACTTGCTGCAAAAGCTGGAGCAACTTACGTATCTCCTTTCATTGGAAGATTGGATGATATTGGAGAAAATGGAATTCAGTTAATTGAGGATATTAAAAAAGTTTTTAATAACTACAAAAATATAAAAACAAAAATTTTATCAGCCTCTATTAGATCTGTTGAGCATTTTAATGCCGTTGCAGCTATTGGTTCTGATGTTGCCACAGTTCCTGTTAAAATTTTTAAAGAACTCCATAAACATCATCTTACAGATAAAGGTATAGATATTTTTACTGCTGATTGGAAAAAATCAGGGATGAAGATTTAAATTAAAAGTGGATAGCTCTCTTATCGACCGCTAAAGCAGCCTCTTTAATTGCTTCAGCTAAAGTAGGATGTGCATGACACGTTCTCGCTATATCTTCTGCACTCGCTCCAAATTCCATAGCTAAGGCCATTTCTGCGATCATATTACCAACATCTGGTCCAATCATATGTACGCCTAGAACTCTATCTGTTTTATCGTCAGATAAAATTTTAACAAATCCATCTCCTTCATCATTAACTTTTGCTCTAGCATTTGCTGCAAAAGGAAACTTACCAACTTTATAAGATATTTTTTGCTCCTTTAACTGTTCTTCTGTTTTTCCAACTGAAGCAACTTCTGGAGAAGTATATACTACACCAGGAATAACATCATAATTTACATGTCCATATTTTCCGCTAAGTAACTCTGCAACGGCAATTCCTTCTTCTTCTGCTTTATGTGCTAACATGGGACCAACAATTACATCTCCGATTGCGTAAATATTATCTAAGTTAGTTTTATATTTATGATCTGTTTCTACTCTTCCTTTTGAGTCTAATTTCACTCCAATTTTTTCAAGATTTAATCCCGCTGTATTAGGTTTTCTTCCAACAGACATTAATACGATATCACAATCTATATCGCTCTTAGCGCCATTCTTCTCAACCATAACAGTTGCTCCATTTTTATTTTTTTTAACTCCAATTACTTTTGTTGATAAACTAAATTGCATTCCTTGTTTTTGTAATATTTTTAAAAAAGCATCTGATACTTCTCGATCCATACCTGGAGTGATGTAATCTAAATATTCTACAACTTGAACTTCTGATCCTAGTCTTGACCATACAGAACCCATCTCCAAGCCTATATAACCAGCTCCAATAACGACTAATTTTTTAGGTACTGAAGGTAAAGTTAACGCGCCCGTTGATGATACAACTATTTTTTCATCAATTTCTATGTTTGGAAGAGAAATTGGAACAGATCCAGTCGCAATAATTGCATTTTTAAATTTATAATCTTTTTGATTATTAGACTGATCAATAACTGAGATTGTATTTTTATCTTTAAAAGATCCAAAACCTTTAATGTAAGTAACTTTATTTTTTTTAAATAAAAACTCTATTCCTTTAGTAAGTCCTTCTACACCTTTTGCTTTATGACTCATCATTTTTGCAAGATCTAACGATGGCTCATTAATATTAATTCCTATATTTTTAAATTCTGTTTTTGCCTTTTTATAAAGATGAGATGAATGCAATAATGCTTTCGAAGGTATACATCCAACATTAAGACAAGTACCGCCCAAGGTTCCTCTAGATTCAATGCATGCAGTTTTTAATCCTAATTGAGCAGCTCTAATTGCCCCAACATATCCTCCTGGACCTCCGCCGATAACTAAAAAATCAAACTCTTCCATGAATTATAAATTTAAAAAAAGTCTTCTTGGGTCTTCTAAGTATTCCTTAACTCTAACCAAGAATGAAACAGCATCTTTTCCATCAATAATTCTATGATCATAGGACAGCGCTAAATACATAATAGGTCTAACTTCAACTTTTCCCTCAACAACTACTGCTCTTTGGACGATATTATGCATTCCTAGTACTCCTGATTGTGGAGGATTCAATATTGGAGTTGATAGCATCGAACCATAAATTCCGCCGTTAGTAATTGTAAAAGTACCACCCTGAAGTTCCTCAATAGATAATTGTCCAGTTTTTGCTTTTTCACCAAGGGCAATAATTTGCTTTTCAATATCTGCAAAAGATAGTTCATCAGCATCTCTGACTACTGGAACAACCAATCCTTTCTCTGTTCCAACAGCAACACCTATATTGTAATAATTTTTGTAAACAATTTCATCTTGTTGAATTTCTGCGTTAATAATTGGAAAAGCTTTTAAAGCTTCAACACAAGATCTTACAAAGAATGACATAAATCCCAATTTAACCCCATATCTTTTCTGAAAACCGTCTTTATATTCTGCTCTCATTTCAATAATTCTCGACATATCAATTTCATTAAATGTCGTAAGCATTGCCGCATTATTTTGAGCTTCTTTTAATCTTTTAGCGATAGTTGCTCTTAGTCGAGTCATTTTAACTCGCTCTTCATCTCCTCTGCTAGCTCTTGCTGCAGAAGGAGCAGAAGGTAAGCCCATAGATTCTAATAAATCTCCTTTTAAAATTCTTCCATCTCTTCCTGATCCACTTATCGTGCTAATATCAATTCTTTTTTCTTCTACTATTCTTTTTACTGCAGGAGATAATATTTCTTTTTTACTTACTGGAG
>RGRP01000059.1 GCA_010021145.1 Candidatus Fonsibacter lacus | reverse complement strand
TAATAAACACCTGATGTTCCACCAGTTAAAATGTTTATAAACTCAGCTGAATTAGAAGTGCTGACTGTAAATAGTAGCGCAGCTAAAATTGATGTTATTTTTTTAAACATACTAATCCTTTTTAAATTGTTTATATTTTTAAATTATAGATTAAAAAAAATGCTAAACTAGATGTAATATATTATTCTACTTTAGATTGTATTGCTCTAATCAATTTACTAATAAAAGAGTTTTTATAAAAAAAATATTTACAGTACTGTTAGTAAATAATTTTTTGAAATTAAATAAACGACAGCAAAGATAAAATGTCTAAAAGTAAAGAAGAGTGGAAAAAAATTCTTTCAGAAAAAGAATATGATGTGCTTAGAAATGAAGGTACAGAAAGAGCCTATACAAGCGCATTAAATGAGGAAAAAAGAGAGGGAAATTACTACTGCGTTGGCTGCAATAATAAACTTTTTAGTTCAAAAATGAAATTTGATAGCGGCACAGGTTGGCCTTCTTTTTTTCAAAGCTATCCAGGTGCATTTGAAACAAGCACTGATTTTAAATTAGTATACCCAAGAACAGAGTATCATTGTTCAAAATGCGATGGACATCATGGACATTTGTTTGATGACGGACCTGAGCCTACTGGAAAAAGATATTGCAATAATGGGGTAGTTTTAAAATTTATACCAGAAAAGATTAGTTAACATGAATTCTAATTTTGCATCTGAAGTAAGTAAAAAAGGATTCATCAATCACATTGGTGGAATAGATTTTAAGATAGTTTCAGAAAATACCTTTGAATTTAGTGCAGTAGTAAAAAATTTTAATCTTAATTCAGGTGGCATTAGTCATGGAGGATATATAGCTGCAATACTAGATAATGGGATGGGCACAGCTGCCTATCATGTAATTGATGGAAAAAGATGCGTGACTATTGCATTAGATATAAAATTTATTTCAGCGTCAAAAGAGGGAGATACTTTGATTGGCAAATTAAAAATATCAAAAAAAACTAATTCACTAGTTTTTGTGCTTGCTGAATTATTTGAGAAAAATAATTTAGTTGCAACTGCTTCTGGAACTTGGAAAATTATATAATACTATTTCCAAATTTCATTTAATCTGGCTAATCTTCCGCAGCCAAGTAAATACGAATAATAATGTGTTGGATTATTTTTATAATAATTTTGATGATAATCCTCTGCTGGATAAAAATTCTTAAATTCAACAAAAGCGGTTTTAATTTTTTTTCTATTTAATGATTTCATTTCATTAATAGATTGATCGATTAACTTATTTTCTTCATTGTTTTGATAAAAAATAACAGAAGTATAACTATTGCCTTTATCGCAAAACTGTCCCTTTCCGTCATAAGGATCAATATTGATCCAAAAATTCTTAAGCAATTCTAAATATGAGATTACTTTAGGATCATAAGTTATTTTAACAGTTTCAATGTGACCGGTTCTTCCTCTTAAAACTTCTTCATATGTAGGATTTGCTTTTGTGCCTCCACTGTAACCAGAAACCACATCGGTCACACCTTCAATTTTTTCAAATGCAGCTTCCATACACCAAAAACAACCTCCTGCAAAATAGGCATTTTTTTTATCTTGTGAATAAGAAACTGATGAAAAGAATAAAATGAAAAGTAAAATTAATAATTTTTTCATTCTAGTGAATGTAAAAATTTAAAATCCCAAATAAAATAATTCCAAAAAAAGAAGATAATAAAACATTTTTTTTTGAAATAAAAAGAACAACAATAGTAAGCACTGCTACAAAAATTCTTATAAACGTGGATGTTTGTTCTAAAGCACCTACTGGATGAATAAAAATTCTAGCAATTAATGCGCTTAAAATTCCATAAGAAATACAAGAAACAAACTTAAATAATTTTCCCTCTTCGTTTACATATTTTGAGGATATTACTCCTAAAAATCTGGATATATAAGTTGCGAAAGCTGAGACTAAGATAGCTATATAAATATAATTTGCGGACATATTTTACCTTATAAAAATTAAATAAGAGGTTATTCCAGAAATCAAACCTGCAATTAATACTGACCAACTCGGTGTAACTAAAAATAAAAGAGGAGATAAAATTACCGATAAAAGAACTGTTAAAATAATATAATTTTTATTTAATCCAGCAACGATCATGCACATAAAATAAATTGGATTTAAATATATGATCGCTATAAAAATATTTTTACTAATAACTCCTGCTGTATAAAAACCTATTACTGTTGAAATAGTCGACATAATCCAAAGCGTGGCACTTAGACCTAAAAAAAAATTAAAACGATTTTCTTTTTCAACTGTTTTATAATTATTAAGCATATGAACCCAGCTTGTGACCGCTATAAAGTGTGCAACTATATAATAATGCCATCTTGGTCTATTCTGCTCTCTGATGACTGGAATTAAATTTATAGTCATTGGATATAACCTCGCATTAGTCAAATACACTGATAAAAAAATATTTAAAAAGGTTCCATGCACAATCAATGTCTCGGCCATCACTACCTGACCTGGTAATGCAAAACTAATTAAGGTTGAAAGGAAACTTTGGGTAGCGTCTAGACCTGTATTTTTAAAAAGAGCACCTAATGCAAAAAAACTTGCTGCTAAACTTATACCTGGAATTCCCATTCCAACAATACATCCTTGTCTAAAATGTTGATTAAATGTCTTATTCATAAATTTATTTTGGTACTCAAAATTCTATAAGCCAGAAATAACAAAGCACATCCAGATAATCTACTTATTAAATTTGGATAATTTTTAAGAAAAATCGCAATTCTACTCGAAACACCTGCATAAATTGTTAAAAAGAAAAAATCTAAAAGTACATGCGTTGTCATTAAAATAATAAAATGAAGTATAAAATTATTATTAGGATCCAAAAAATTAGGAAACATCACTACAAAAAAAACTATGGCGCCTGGACTAAACAAAGCAGAAATAAAACCATCTTTAAATAAATCAAATGCTGATCGAGTACCAAAAGTTTTATCGATTGTAACACTGGTCTTTCTTCTTAAAAATTTTATTGCTAAGTAAATTAAATATAGTCCACCAATCCATTTGAAAGTATCTAAAATTTGCGGATGAGGCTTCATTAGCGCATAAATACCAAACGTTGCACATATCATCTGAATTGCATTTGCAGAAACATCTCCTAAGCCTGTCCACAAACTTTTTGGAAATCCATAATTCATTGAGTTAGTAATAATAAGAATTCTTTGTGGTCCAGGAGTAATAAAGAGTATGGTTATTAACTGAACAAATAGTAAAAAATTGTTTGGTATCATTGATAAATCTAGATCTATATTGACTAATTATCTTAATAAAGTTATTTAATTTTTCTGCGCCGAGTTATTTCAAATTGCGGGCGCGATATAAATCCAGCTAAAGCGATGCAATAATAACCGCCGCTTTATTCTGGTGGTTTTTTTCGAAAAATTCCAAAAAAACCTTTGTTTAAAATGAATTATGAACAAAGATTTGAACATTAGTTTTGAGTTCTTTCCAGCCAAGGATCAAACAGCTGATGAAACTCTATGGAGAAGCTTTATTAAACTTGAAGAGTTTAATCCAAAGTTTGTATCTGTGACTTTTGGTGCTGGTGGTGGCGAAAGAGACAAAAGTGATTACTTAGTAAAAAAAATAAAAATGAACTCAAATACTCCAGTCGCAGGTCACTTAACTTGCGTTGATATGAGTAAAGATGAAATTAACACTATTGCTCTTGATTGGTTAAAAAATGGAATTAATAAAATTGTGGCTTTACGTGGCGATGTAAGAAAAAAAGACTCAAAATATAAGCCTCATGAAAAAGGCTATATCAATGCTGCTGATATGGTTAAGGGTTTAAAAAAACTGGGTAATTTTGAGATTGCAGTAGCCGGTTATCCTGAAAAACATCCTGAGTCTAAAAGCGAAGACGAGGATTTAGAAAACTTAAAAATAAAGGTAGATCAAGGTGCTGATAAAATTATAACTCAATTCTTCTTTAATCATGAAAAATTTTTAAGGTTTAGAGATAAATCAATTGCTCTTGGTATAAAAATTCCTATTATTCCTGGAATTTTACCTATTGGCAATTTTAAGAAAGTAAAAGACTTTAGTTTAAAATGTGGAACATCTATTCCTCAATGGATTGAAGATAAGTTTTCTAATTTAAAAGAGGAAGAAAAATTCGTTGGTGCTGAGTTGGCCTGTGACTTAATAAATAAACTTGAGGCGGAGGGTGTTAACGAATTTCATTTTTACACACTAAATAAATATGAACTATCATATGCAGTTTGTAAAAATCTAATAAACCAAAAAAAAGCTGAGAAAAAAGAATACAATCAAAACATAAATCAATTTTTTAAAAATAAGGAGATATATATATAATGATAAAAATAAACTGCATCGGTTATCCAAGAATAGGTCCAAAAAGAGAATTAAAAAATGCCCTTGAAAAATATTGGAAATCTGAAATTTCTGAAAGCGATTTATTAAAGTGTGCTACAGAATTAAAAAAAAATAACTGGCAAACACAAAAAGATAATGGTGTTGATTATATTTGTTCAAACGATTTTTCTTTTTATGATCAAGTTCTAGATACCATTTGTTTAGTAGGTTCTATTCCTGAAAGATACAAACACAAAGACAAACCCTTTGATGAATTTGATGAAGCAAAAAAATTAGGCTTTAATACTAAGCCAATTATTTTAGGCCCTCTCACTTTTTTAAGTCTTGGAAAAACCACAGACGAATCTTTTAAAAGCATTGATTTATTAGATAATTTATTGCCCGTTTATGCTGAGATTTTATCTGGTTTAAATAAAAAAGGAGCTGAATGGATTCAAATAGATGAACCTATTTTAGTAAAAAATCAAAATATGGATTTTACTAAGCTTATCAAAAAAACTTTAAATCAATTAAAGAAATTTACAAGCTCTTCTAAAATTATCTTAACAACGTACTTTGAAAAGCTAGATCCTGAAGTTGAAAAAGAAATTTTAGAGAGCGATGTGGATGGAATTCATTTTGATTTAATACGCGGTAAAATTTCAAATGTTAATTCCTTAAAAAATACCAATAAAACAATTTCTATTGGAATTATCGACGGAAGAAATATTTGGAAATCTGATGTAAATAAAAAAATTGAACTTGTAACAGAGTATTCAAAAAATATTAAAAACTTATGGATTTCATCTTCTTGTCCATTATTACATACGCCTTATGACCTAAGTTTGGAGACTAAAGTTCCTGAAAAAATTAGAAAGTGGCTTTCATTTTCCAAGCAAAAACTTATTGAACTTA
>RGRP01000058.1 GCA_010021145.1 Candidatus Fonsibacter lacus | reverse complement strand
TAAGAAGGCATTTCCTAGCGCCGTTGAGTTTGTCAAAAAAGCTTTTGCAAAGGTGACTGATATTCTGACTGCACCATTTAAGGCAGCGATTGGCATTATCAAATCAGTGTTCAATAGCATCATTGGTATTATTGAGAAGGCAATCAATATTTGGATCAGTGGAATCAATCAAATCATTAAAGGGGCGAACAAAGTCCCTGGTGTGAACCTGCCAACTCTGCCAGCAGCAAAACTGCCCCGCTTTGCTGAAGGTGGTGTTGTCACCAAACCAACTATTGCACTTGTCGGTGATGGTGGCGAACCTGAATACATCGTCCCTCAGTCCAAAGCAAACGCATTTGCTCAAAACTGGATTAACGACAAAGGCGGCACAACAACAGGTGCAACCACCAGTGGTAACCTGCCACAAATCAGCATCCAAACTGGTCCTGTCATGCAGATGAACGGCGTTAATTACGTCACCGTGGCTGATATGGAAAAAGCAATGCAGGCAACTGCTGCCTCAGTGTTTAATGCCGTCAGGTCCTCTGGCGGTCGTCGCTACGCAGGCATCCGCTAATGGCTAACAGGGGTCAGTCGCTATTCCTCCGCGTCTTTGATGCCACTAACACCTACCAACGGTGGCAGTCCTATTACGTCAATCAGACGGTCACTTGGCAGGCAGCGCAGTGGTCATATCATCCTTTTACCGTAGGCGCGTTCACCGGCAGCACTGGTGCACCTGGCGCTGAACTATCCATCGAAATCCCAGCCACAAAAGCAGCAGTTGATCTTTTCACCTATGCACTTAGCCTGAACTGGCTTTGCGAAGTCAAGTTATACGAGTTCAATGCGCAGCTATCGCAAGCTGGACCTCCAAGTGGTCAAACGTTGATTGCCTCTGTTGTCGGTGAGGTAACAGGCATTTCTGGAAGCTTTACCTCAATTACAGTAACACTAGGATCAGGGCTTGCCCCGATTGGCTCACAGGTTCCCCCGCGCCAGTACACAACTGCGTTGATCGGCACGCCACTGAAGATATGACCTTTTCGGGACCGGAAAACATTGTTGCCATTGAGCCGATCTCAATCTTTCGGGCTCAAAGCGATCTTGGCACGCCACCGCTAGAGGATGCAGCAGCAAGCGGTGATAGCAGCCTTGACTCAGAACAGGTTGCCGCTGTACTTGGGGAACCTGTACCGATTGTCTTCGGGCGGCGTGTTGATGGTGTAGGCGGTGTTTTTGTCAGCCCTAAGGCAACAGAAGCGCGGTACGCAAACAACGCCGTTAGCAATGAGTTGACGGTCAATCTTGAACTGGTGCTGAGTGAAGGCGAATTGCCGTTGCTCCAGATCCGTGATGTGTTTCAACGTGCTTGCAGGGTTGGCACTTGGGCACAAGCATATGACGCACGAGCAGGAAGCTGGAACCCCGGCAACGCGACGACGGTGGTCGCTGGGAAGACGCCATGGAACTGCCCTGTTTATTGCGGCACTAGCGGCAGCTATGAAGACATCACCACGCTGAGCTACACCAATACTCATGCCGATGCAGACGATACCTGGAACAAACAGGTACACGCTTTTGTCAGGCAAGGGCTGCAAGTCACTCGGATTCTGGATAGCGTCTACGGATCAAGCAACAACTACGTTGATCTTGTTCTGTATTTGCTCGATAAAACGAAGCGCGTATCGGATACGTTAATTGATTCCGCCGCGATGCTGACGGCGGCAGAGTTTACCAATGAAAATGGATTCTTCTTTAACGGTATTCTGCAGGAATCACAGAACCTAGAAGATTGGTTATACGACACCAGCATTGGCTTTTTGCTACGTTTTTCTGATCGTGACGGGAAAAAGATTCTAAAACCAAGACTGCCAATTAACGAAGACTTTACGATCAAGACAACTGCGATAACGCCGGTCTTTGGTTTTACCGAGGAGCACATTGTTCCAGGCAGTTTTCAGATTGATTACGTTCCACTGAGCGACAGAATCCCGACCTGCATAGTTGTCCTCTGGCGTCAACAACCGGATGACGACATTGGCATTATCCGCAATACCGAGGTTCGTTTTGAAGGCGAGGCGCTGACTGGACCATACGAGCAGCGCGATTTAAGCGCCTACTGCACATCAGAAGATCATGCAGTCAAGGTTGGCACTTATCTGCTAGCACGCCGCAAGTACATCACTCATAACCTACGGATTAGCGTCAAGCCCGACGCATACAACAGCACACTAGAACTAGGCGACATTGTTCGCGTACAGCTGCGCCGAGAAACTGATGCCATTGATTTTTCGCTGCACGACTACTTCTACGAAGTAGAACGCATCAACAAAAATACGAGCGGCATCGTTGATCTTGACTTAACACACTTCCCGATTGACGGACAAAACCGCAGCCTTGTGGCATTAAAAGTTGCCGAGGCTGTTGGCGAAGGCTACGAGATGCCGACGGGTCGATCTAATTTTTCTTGTGATTTGGCAGGAAGGCGAACGGACACAAGCACGATTACTGAATTGCCCGATCCTGATCCACCGGTCATTCCTGATCCAGACAACTTTGAGTACAACGCACCTAAAGCAACAATCACGACTGATACAACGCCACTTACTCTTAACGGCGTCAACATTCCTGGCACACGCAATGACAACCTCAATTCACTTGGGGGTGTATTGGCAAGTGGATCTATCAACAATCCAGAAGATCCTGTAGAAGAGCAGGCGCCGGATATTACTGGTGCAACAGGTGACTTTGGACGTCCTGTTAATGGCGATGATCTTGAAACGGCACCGCCTTGCCCCGATGGTCGCGTCACTTGGTACAAGCGGCCTAAGGATGGCGGCGAGCGCACTCAACTCCAACAAGATGACATTACCGGCAGCGGCACTAGTACTTACACAGTTGGAACTGACGATATTGATTACGTTCTTGAGGCTGATACACAGTGTCCCGACCCAAGTTCGCCCGATGGTTACGGATCGCCACTCACACAGACAACCGGTCCGGTGGAAGCTAACTACAACTTCTACAACTATGTGCGTTGGACTGGCGAATTAGTTGCCCCCGGCGGAACTACACAAACAACAAGTGGCTGGTTCAATATTTCGGCTGGCAACATGGCGGCAACAATCGGACCTGTTTTTGGTTGCGCCCTATTCGGTGTGCCCCTTGAAAGTGATTCGCTAACTACTTGCCCGCCAATCGGCCCCGTAAACTGGAGATCAGTCTCGACAACAGTGAATAAAGGCACAAACCCTACAGGTTATTATGCTATTGGTGGACTAGCCGTTTACGATAAGTTTGCTCCAGTTAATGCAAACGCCTGTTCAAATTCCATCGCCGTGCAATGGGGAGGTACGGTTGAAAACCGTGTGATCTCTGTATCAGGCAAGTGGGAATTTAGTGTCAACGGCTCGACAGTTGCGGCAGTATGGGAAGGTCGCACCGATCAAAGTGAGGGCGAGTAATGGCTGACTTCCCTGCGCTAAATCCAACCAGCCGTACATTTACCCCTGGTACGCGCCCTAATACACCAATCACAGCATTGACCGGAGATGAACTTGTCGTAGGTCACTCCAACGCAACTACTAATTACTTTTTGCGTCTTGGTTTTACAGGACTGACGACAGACGAGCATTTTGAGCTAACTAGCCACTACATGCTGCATGGGTCGTTCCAGTCGTTCGCGCTACCTGCCTCAATCACTTTGGGGTCAGGACTTACTTTCCCGACTGGGTACGAGTGGTTCTATCGCGCAGCACCGGAAACAACGTATGACCCAGATGTGATCTCAGTTAGCGTTGAGCTGGAGCTAGTGCCGCCGTACACGCTATGACGACGTTTCCGACGCTGGTTCCAAACGCCATCAACTTTGACATGGGTCGCGCCAATATCAGCGCGGCACCGACCTTTGCCGGACCTGTGCGTTTTCGGCACTCGCAGCGCGTCAATAATCAACAACTACAACTGACTTACCGAGGATTAAGCCAGGCTCAAGTTGAAGAGCTGCGTACACATTTTTATACTGTTCAGTCGTCGTTCCAGTATTTTGAAATCCCAGACGCGATCTGGGGCGGACTCAGTGTTGTTCCAGAAGGTTCGCTTTGCCGCTACTCCGCACCGTTTAAAGAGGAGCATACCGGACTTCACTACAACGTATCTGTATCGTTAAACATTATTGATAGCGTCATCCTTCTGTACATCTTGAATGGCGGGGCGGCACAGCAGCCTACGGTTACGACTTTGCGGCAAACATTTGCGTTCAACGGCTATGAACCTTTCATTCTTGATGGCCGTGGGGCAGACGTCGCAGCTACATTGGTGTTAAACGGTGGAGCTGCCAGCTTGTGACTACCGCGACTACGATTAAAGTTCGGCTTCAGGTTCGGCAGGACACGGCAGCAAATTGGACTGGCATCAACCCCGTACTGCTGGCGGGTGAACTGGGACGCGAGACAGATACTGGCAAGATCAAAATCGGTAACGGTTCGACCGCGTGGAGTGGGCTTTCTTACCAGCCCTTCGGCGGTCAGATCACCAACGCCGACATTTCCGCTACTGCCGAGATCGCCGTTAGCAAGCTGGCTGATGGTGCAGCCCGCCAACTGCTGCAGACCGATACCGCTGGCACTGGCGTTGAGTGGACGAGCAACGTAGATGTGCCCGGCACCCTGGACGTGACCGGGGCAGCAACGTTTGATAACAACGTTACCATCACCGGCGACCTGACTGTCAATGGCACAACCACCAACATTAATACAACCAATCTTGTAGTCGAAGATAAGAACGTCATCCTCGGGGATGTTGTCACACCGAGTGATGCAACTGCTGACGGTGGCGGTATCACGCTAAAAGGCACAACCGATAAAACAATTAACTGGGTTGACGCCACTGACGCATGGACGCTAAGTGAGCATATTGATTTGGCAAGTGCCAAAGAGTATCGAATTAACGGCACCAAAGTTCTAGATGCCACCAGCCTTGGCAGCAGCGTTTTGATCACAAGTAGCAATATCACAGATGGCACCATCGTCGATGGTGATGTCAATGCCAGTGCCGCCATCGCTGGCACCAAGATCAGCCCGGACTTTGGTAGTCAAAACATTTCAACGACCGGAAACATTACGGTTAATGCACAGGGTGATCTTCGCTTTGGTGATTCCGATAGTAGTAACTGGGTGGCGTTTCAAGCACCTTCCAATATTTCGGGCAATGTCACCTGGACACTCCCATCTGTTGATGGAACAAGTAATCAAGTGTTAAAGACAAATGGATCCGGTACACTTAGTTGGACCACGCAGACAACTGCTGTAAGCCTTGGCCTTGTAATCGCCCTATCCTGACACCATGGCTGAAACCTTTAATAACGCCAGCGTCAAGCTGACGACCACCA
>RGRP01000057.1 GCA_010021145.1 Candidatus Fonsibacter lacus | reverse complement strand
CAACTGCTGCAGTTCGGCGTTGACCTCCTCGCCTCTGATGCAACTGTCGTGATATGCAGCCGCCATCGCGTCCCGCTCTTTTGTTATCTGCTCCTGAGACGCGATCAGTTGCGCGAAACGTTGCTGTGCCGCTATTTGGTCGTTTCGTAACGCCAGGACCTGCTCCCTCAACTGCTGCAGTTCGGCGTTGACCTGCTGCCCGCCACGATCGGCCTCCGCCAGCAGTGCCTCACACTCTGCCAGCCGTCGCCGCAACTGCTCCATCGTCTCCGGCTCGCTGTCGCTCGGCTGTTGTGGCTCGATGCGTCGGCGGTATCGCAGATTCGGAAATTCGCTCGGCAGGCGCCCAATGGCATCGCTTTCCAGCCAACCAACCCCACTGCAAATATACACGTCGCCTTGTTCAATTCGCTCCTTCGGCTCAACGTCCCGCCACCCCTCGCCGCTCGGGTCGTCTGCCTGCTGTGTCTGTTGTTCGTTGCTCACTGCTGCACCTCCGTCAATCGAATTTGCGTATATCCAACACGATCGGCAATCACGCGATCACCGATCAAAATTTGTTGCGCGTTGCCCCAAATCCGCACGCCCTCCAATGCTGAGTAGTGGCGTGAATCAATGGACGGCGGATCGAGTAGCCGCAATCGCGTCTGTCCGCTGCCTGGCGCCAACACCAAAAACACTACAGGGCTGCCACAAACCGCGCCGTGACAGCGTGGGCAAGCGTCCCACTGCGTGTCTGGATCGATGCCTGTGGTCCCGCAGGTTCCGCACTCTGACATGGGCTGAATGATTGTCACGCCGGTAATTGTGCCAGATATGCTCACTGCTTTTCCTCCTCATTCCCAATTGACTGCTGATGCACCGTAATCAATCGCCACCCGCTCCACTCACCACGCCGCACGCCGGCCTTTAGCGCCTTCACCAGCGAGAGGTGCGATTTGTGCCGGCTCGCAAAATCCACCCAGCGACAATTGCCCAGTGCCGGCTCGAATTGCAGGACCATTGCTCGCAATCTCACTGCTCATTCTCCCTCTGAATCTGTGGTTCTAACGCTGCAAGTTCCGCAGCCTCATACCATATCGAGTCGTCGATCGGTCCTCCTGCCGTCACCAACGCCACCGCAAACCGCCGTATCAACTCCTGCCGCTCCTCATCCTCCGGCGTGATGCTCACGTCCGCCCACTCGCCGCAGCTTGACCCCTTCCCTGTGATCGGCCACAAATCCTCGACCGAAATCGGCGATCGCCTCTGGCAATAGCCGCTGCCTGTCGGCCCCGCACTCCACCACCTGCAATTCCCACACACTCGCTTCGTCATTGTCTTACCTCCCCTCAAAAGCCCACATACCGAAAAATCTCCCTCGGCATACACCGAAGGGTGTTGAGACAATGCGCTCGCATCGCCTGCTCCGTCACTGGCCGGCCCAGCTGCCGCTCGACCTCGCCGAGGAAGTCCCGCCACCGTGGCCGCTCGAATCCCATCTTCAGCCATTCCTGATGCCGCCGCAGAATCACTGCGACCTGCTGCAGCTGCTCCGGGCTCAGCGGAGCCAGAGCCTCCACTGGCTTACTCATCGTAGCTGCTCCTCTGCATCCTCGGGTCATGCACCAGCTGCACCTCGACGGGGTCCGGCACCCAGCCACAGCCCTCAGCCTCGCGCTCGCCGATGACCGCCGCCTTGCGTTTCTCGACCTCGCGGAGATACGGGGCCAGCCTCGGTGAGTCGCCGCTGCAATGGCTCAGAGCCTCGAAGAGCTCATCCGTCATTGGGGCCTGATACCCGGAGGCCTCAAAATCGTCTAAGAGCTTCCGCCACTTGCTGTGGCTCATGCGTTGGACCTGCATCACTTGGGCTCCTCACTCAGATCGATTTGCAGGGCTGCCGCGATTTGCAGCAATACCCGCTTGGAAAGTTTTGTCGGGTCGCTCTGGCTCACCTGAGTCGAGCGCTCCGCCATCTTGTGCTGGCACCGTGCCACCACCTTACCGAGATCTGGGAACGGGTCTGCGTTCAGGGCAATCTCAAGCATGGCCATATTCGCCACAGCCGCCGGATACACCGACAACACCGCCGCCCACGTCTCCACGTCAAAACGGGTCATCTGGGCCCGGCCCTTGGCTGAACAGAGCCGCATGATCATCGGTGCCAGCGACTTCACGCCCTCCCTCGCTGCCGGCAAGAAGGCGGAGCTGTCGCTGGCGTTCTCGTTCGTCCTCTCGGGCGCAGATCTCATCGACCTCTCGGAAGACGTCCCACTGGGCGTCCTGCTGGGCCTGCCGGGTGAATCCTGCTCTGACTGCTGCATCTGTTCTCGCCTTTCCGTCAAGGTCTCGTTTGGCCCAGTTCCTCACTGCGGCCTTCCAGTCTTTCATCGCCGCCTTGCCGACTCGCCAGCCGTTGCTGGTGTAGTGGTCGACGAAGGCCTGCGGGTCCATGTCTGCGCAGATGCTCGTGGCGTACTCCGCCACGTCTGCGACTGAGGGCTTCCGGAACGACACACGGGCCGGCGGAGCCGTGCCCTGCAGCCCTTGTGTTTCTGTTCCTTCTCCCTGTCCCTTTCCTTCTCCTTTTCCTTTTCCTTGCGGCACGTCACCGGCAGATTGATCGGGAGTCGCGGCAGGTGGGTGGCAGACTACCGGCACGCCGCCAGCAGATTCGTGGCAGACTACCGGCAGATGCTGTGTATTTGCTTGTTTTTCGACCACCAGCCACCGCACATCTTCCGTCATCAGAAGCCGGACGGACTCATTCACCAGCGCCTCGGGAATGCGAAGGATACTCGACAGCTGCCGCATCGATAGCTCCCGGCCATCGCTCCGAATCAGCTTTCCGCGCACCGCCGGCGGACAGGTGGCAGACCACTGGCAGATCGCACTGAACACGCCGAGGGCCTGCAGTCCCTTTTCGCCATGGCTCATCAGCTCAATATACCCAGCGCTATCAACACCCGTCGGGCATTGGTACCAGCCGAGCCGCACCCGCTTTCTGGTGTCTGCTGTCTCAAACACCTCGTTCCACTTCTTTATCACCAGCATATCGCACCCAATAAAAAAGCCCACCGTGAGCCAGATGCAAGCTGGCCCAGGTGGGCTGATCCGGCACTGAGCCGGGGTGTTAGATTGTCGGCAGTCTTGCATCCCGCCGCCCACATCATACCGCGTTACTCGCATCCGTCCAGACTGATTCGCTTCGCCGGCACCTGCCCCATCGCATCCACGTCGACCTCCAGCGCGTGCAGCCGTTCCCGCAGTGTGGCGACGGTCCCCTCCAGCGTCGAGATCCGCAGGATGGCGTCATGCAGATGCTGCTGGAGGGTCTCCGCTGGTGGCTGGTACACCCGCAGCCGAATCTGCTTGCTCGCTGCCTCAATGCTGGCGACAGCCTGCATCACTCCGCTCAGGGCTTGGCCGATCTGCTCGAGTTCTTGGTCTGTGGTCATTGCTGGGGCTCCTGTGTTGGTTGTTTGGGCTGCGTCTGCTGATCCAAAAGACGCAGCAGCGTTCGGATGTCTGATCGCAGGGTAGCGGATCGCTCCGCCGCCAGTCTCGCCTCGTCGCGAGAATGCTGCACCAGCCACGCATATTCAGCGTATCGCTTTTCCAAAAGCTCCTTCTCGAGCTTGGACATCTTATCGATCAAAGCCTTCGCCCTGTCCGTCGCCAGTTGGGCCTGCTCATGGACCTGTCGATGCAGCTCCCTGTATTCCGCGTGCCCCCACGTCGTCAGCGTCTGCTCCAACTGCTCGATGCGGTTGAGCACAGCCCGCATGTCGGGGCCGCTGGCCGGCTCCTGCGTGGCCTCGAGATCACCGGCCTCCGGCTGCCTCGGCTTCTTGCCTCGGTCGCTGTTGGATGCTGGGAGAAACACCTCCTTCCATTTGTAGCCCAGCGTCCTGAGTGCGTTTTCGATCTGCTTGAACGTCACTTCCACGCCATACTCTCGCAGATCTTCGACCATCGAGTGATGCGACATCTTGTGCGGATCGTCTGCGCAGTCGATGATCTCGGCATGGAGCCGTGCCACGGCCCTCCTGTCGAGCTTCACCGCCCGCTCGCGTTGTTTGCCATCCATCAGAAATCCCCCTGCATAATACGCTGCCTGATTGTCGTCAGCTTGCCCAGTGTCACCCCATGCCGCTCCAGATTCCGCTGATGATGCTCGAGAACTGCCTCTTCAATCAGCGACAGAAAATCCATCGGCTTCAGCTGCAGCATCTGGTGCAGCAGTGTCGAGGCCGACACCACCGGCTCGGCAGTCGCCACCTTAGGCCGCTCAGCCCTAGGCGTCGGCACCACATGCTGGGGGACCGCTGGGCGCTCGTGGTCGTAGCTGTAGTCGTCATCGTCGTCGATGTCATCGCCGGGGCCGTCCTCCTCCAGCTGCTGCACCTGATCCGGCACCACATGCCGCACCGTCACCGCCGGCTTCGGCTCGGGCTTGGGCTCCGGCTTCGGCTTGCTGCTGCCCTTGGCCTCGACGATCAGGGCGACCGCTTGCCGCAGTGACTCCGGCTGCTCCTTCTCGATCAGCGACCGGTGGGCCGCCACCTGCATATAGCGCTCAGCTGTCCGCTCGCTGTGCTGCCAGTCCTCGCGGAGCCACTGGAGCCAGCCACCGTGGCCCAGATGCCGCTTGATCTGCTGCAGCAGTTCGCCGCACTCGATGGCGTACCACACCACCTGCTGCATGGCGTCGTGCGCCTTGCCGGCCAGCATGTTGGCCCGCTGCGTGGCGTCCTCCATATAGTTCTGCCTCGCGGGCAGCTTGCTCTTAGTCATCGCTCCTCCTCCACCTCAAAAAACCACAGACAGATCAGCATGATGGCCACCATGGCCACTGATGCCGCCGGCACACCCGCCGCAAAGCCCAGCCAGAATGCGTCATTGGTCGTCATACATCGCGTCCACCACGTAAGAGCCTTCGAGATCATCCAGAATGGCCTGCATGAAGCCCACCACGTTGCCGACAGCATAGCCGACCAGCCACAGGCAGAGGCCAGCCAGAGCGAGCTCAGTTGTCATTGCAATCGTCCTCCATGCGTGCCACCAGAATGTGCGGATGCAGCATCGACATATGCGTCACTCGCATCACCCTGTGATGATGCGGGCCCGGCGTGCTGATGGCTGCCGAGATCACCTCGCCCTGCCGCGGCACAACCAGAAAGGCCAGCCGCTTCATCTCTTTGCCGTCGTCCACTTCGCACCAGATCATGCCTGCCCCTCCACATATGCCGCAATCGCCTGCCATTCACGCACAGCATCGGACTGATCGGCATCGTCGATGTCCGTGATTGCCGCGTAGGCTGCCTCTGTGGCCGTGCGGGCCGCCTGCAGTGCTTTCTTTGCCATCACTCAACCCTCCCTTGGTCGGCCTGTGCCACTCGCTGCTTGTCACGTTCTGCAA
>RGRP01000056.1 GCA_010021145.1 Candidatus Fonsibacter lacus | reverse complement strand
ATGTAGTTTTCATTATTAATTTTAACTTCACTTGGAATAAGACCTTTATTTTTCCAATCATCAATAAATACAGCAACTAACTTCGGTGGAATTTTTTTAATATCAATGTTTTCTGACTCAATTATATTCTTTATTAGTCTCAACTGATCAAGAGTATCTAAAATTGTAAAATTAGACTTCAGACCAACGGCCTCTGCATGACGTCTTAAAATTTTATTGCTAATAGAGTGAAAAGTTCCAAGCCAAGGCAGAGAAGACGATTGAGTGCTAAGAAACTTCAGTATTCTCTCTCTCATTTCATTCGCAGCTTTATTAGTAAAAGTTACACATAGAATTTGATTAGCCCAACATTTTTTAGTTTCTATGAGATGAACGACACGCGTCGTTAGAACTTTGGTTTTTCCAGAGCCTGCGCCAGCCAAAATTAACAATGGACCGTCAGTATGAATGACAGCTTCTTTTTGTTGATTATTAAGGTTTAATAAGTAATTTTGGATAGTGGAATTCATAAATCAAATAGATCAAGTTGTTAACATAATATAACAAAAATTAAATGATTCTTAGGCAATTAAAGACTTTAAAGTTATTAAATACTTTAAAGTCTTTTTTTCATCATAAAATCTATAGCAGATCGATGGTCGCGTTCGCTGTTATTTTTTTAATTATTTTTTTTCTCCCATTTTTTATTAATCTTGATCAATATAAATCTGAGATAGAAAATCAGATTCAAGAAAAATTTTTTATTAAGACCAAGATTAATGAAAAGATTTCATATAAGCCATTTTTAAGACCTCATATTGAACTCTTTTCAGTGGATATATTTGAGACTAATAAAAAAGAAGATATTTATATTGGTAATATTTATAAAATTAATCTTCGTATTAATATTTTTAATTTAATTCTTCGAAATTTCAATATTACTGATGTTGAAGTTGTTGATGGAATTATCGAATTAGAAAATAATTATTTCGATAATTTTTTTAAAAATGCAGACTCTATTAAAAATCTTAAAGCAATTAAAATTAACAACTTAGATTTAAAATATTCTTCTAATAAAAGTTCAATAGAGATAAGCGATATTAATAGCGATATTACTTTTGATAAAGGAAATTTGAGAAGATTTGATTTAACTGGAAATCTTTTTAATTTGCCGTTTGAGAGTACATTTCAAGGCTCCAGAAATAAAGATAAAAGTATTGGACGTTTATCTATAAAGTCTAATGATCTTAAATTTTATTTTGATGCAGATTTAACTGATATTAATTTTTTAAAAAATGAATTCTTAGGAAATGCAAAAATTAGATTTGCTAATACTTTAAGTACAATTGGATTAAATAATTTAACTTTGCAGTTTAATTTTGATTTAAAAGATGAACATGTTGATTTAAAAAATATTTTAGTTAACTCTTTTTTATATAAAGGTGAGGGGTCTGCAAAAATCGATTTTAAACCGAGACTTGCATTTTTTAGTGAATTTAATTTTATAGATACGAATTTTAAGAAATTATCTAATAGCAATCTTAAAGATTATTTAGTTCATAATAAATTATTTAATATTCATGAAGATTTTTATGGTGTTTTTAAATTAAATTTTAAAAATATGGTCACTAATCATAACCTCTTTTCTGATGCCAATGCTATTATTATAGTTGAAGGAGGAGATGTTAATATTAAAGAATTAAACCTAATTTCAAAATTTAATGATTTATTAAAAATAAATGGTCGTTTCATTACTCAGAACAGGGAAACAATATTTTTTTTCAATTCACAAATTGACCTCGTAAATATTAAAAATTTTTATAAAAATACTAATGGTGCAAGGGAAAAGATAGCACTTTTGCCAAATGCTAGTTTTTCCGGAAAAATGAAAGGGGATTTGAATATGAAAAAGGGAAGAGTGGTAGTGAATGAAATTATTGGAAATAGTAATAAAAAATTTAATAAAAATAATCTTAATATCGTTCAAGAAGAATTTAATCTTCGCTTAAATAAAGATATTTTGAATGTTTTAGATCCAAGAATCTATAGTTTCTTGTTCTAATTTGGGTGTGTCATTTTTCTTGGATTAATTAATCGATCGTATTCTTTTTCATCAACTAACCCGCTTTTTAGAGCTTCCTCTTTTAAAGATGTTCCATTCTTATGAGCTTTTTTTGCAATCATAGAAGCATTGTCGTAGCCAATTTTTGGGGCAAGAGCAGTTACTAACATTAATGAACTATTTAATAATTGAGAAATTCTTTTTGTATCTGCCTTAAGACCTTTTAGACAGTATTTAACAAAGCATTCAATAGAGTCAGACAATAACTCTATTGATTGAATCATGCTGTGGCCGATTACTGGTTTAAATACATTTAATTCAAAATGTCCATTTGATGCAGCAATAGTGATTGTTGTGTGGTTACCAATGACTCTTGTACAAACCATCGTAACAGCTTCACATTGTGTTGGATTTACTTTGCCAGGCATTATTGATGATCCAGGTTCATTTTCTGGAAGAATAAGTTCAGCATAACCAGCTCTCGGACCAGAACCAAGAAATCGTATGTCATTTGAGATTTTCATCAAAGCTACAGCAAGAGTATTGAATGTGCCTGATAAATTAACTATTGGCTCGTGACTTGCAAGTGCTTCAAATTTATTTGGAGCAGTTCTAAATGGTAGTTTAGTAATCTTTTTAATCTCTAATGCAATTTTTTTATCAAAACCTTTTTTGGTGTTAATACCTGTTCCAACAGCAGTTCCTCCTTGAGCAATAAAATAAATTTCTTTTAAAGCAATCTCTATACGCTTAATACAGTTTTTAATTTGCATGTGATAGCCAGAAAACTGTTGCCCTAGAGTTAGGGGTGTTGCATCTTGAAGATGCGTTCTGCCAATTTTAACAATATTTTTAAATTTAGTTACTTTTAAAGCTAATTCTTTTTCAAGTAATTTTAGTGAAGGAAGAAGTCTTTTTTTTACATCAATAGCAACTGCTATATGAATGGCACTTGGATAAGTATCATTAGTAGATTGAGATTTATTTACATGATCATTTGGATGAACAGGTTTTTTTGATCCTATTTTTCCACCCAAAATCTCTATTGCTCGATTAGAAATAACTTCATTAACGTTCATATTAGTTTGAGTTCCAGAACCTGTTTGCCAAACTTTAAGCGGAAAATGATCATTAAATTTTCCTTTAATTACTTCATCGGATGCTCTGACAATAGCTTGAGAAATTTTTTTATCTAATGATTTTGATTTAAAATTAACAATAGCAGCCGCTTTTTTGATAATCGCTATTGCTCTTATTATCTCTAGTGGAACTAATATTTTTCCAATTTTAAAGTATTTTAAAGAACGCTCTGTTTGGGCGCCCCAATATTTATCAGCTGGGACTTTGATTTTACCAAAACTGTCAGATTCAATTCTTGATGCCATATCAGTATTATCTTATATCACTAATGATAATTTTTAATAGTTGCTAATCAAGTAAAATTTATGAATGTTGTAATTATAGGAGCTACTTTTGGTATAGGTTATGAACTTGGTAAAAAATACTTAGATCAGTGTGATAATTTAATTTTATTAGGAAGAACTCAGGAAAAATTACAAAATTTAAAATTAGAATTTAATTCAAGAAGAACAAAAATATCAACATTTTCTTTAGACGTTACAGATAAATTAAATTGTCAGAGAATCATTAATGAAATTATAAAAGAATTTAAAACTATTGATCTAGTTGTTTATTGTTCTGGTTATTATGAGCCTCATGACACTTTCGATATTAAATTAGATTTATTTGAAAAAACTTTTGCTGTTAATTTTTTTGGTATGATTAACTGCTTTTCAATTTTACTACCTCATTTTAAATTTCAGAAATCTGGACATCTTGCAGCTATCAGTTCGCTTGCAGGATTTGGAGGGCTACCTAACTCTTCATCTTATGGACCTTCTAAAGCTGCTATGATTAATTATTTTGAGTCTATTAAAATTGATTGTGATAAAAATAATATTTCTCTAAGCATTATTAATCCTGGCTTTGTTAAGTCTAGACTAACAGAAAAAAATACATTTGATATGCCATTTATTATGGAAGCAGATAAAGCTGCTGAAATTATTTTTGAAGGATTATTAAGTAAAAAATATGACATTACTTTTCCAATTCAAATGAAAATTATTTTTAAAATTTTACAAATTTTACCAAGACCTATTTATTTTTTTTTAGTCAGAATCTTAACCAAAAATATTTAAATGTTTTTTGAAAAACATGTTTTTTGTTGCATTAATAAAAGACCTGACTCTAATCCAAAAGGTTGTTGTAGTTCAAAAGAATCTGAGAAATTACAAACAGAATTAAAGATTAAGATTAAAGATTTAAAACTAAATAAAAGAATAAGAATTAATAAATCCGGCTGTTTAGATAGATGCGATCTTGGACCAGTAATGGTTATTTATCCCGAAGGAGTTTGGTATTCTTTTAAAAATTCAAAAGATATTGATGAGATTTTAAATTCTCATTTATTAAATAATAAAGTTGTTGAAAGATTAAAAATATAATTCTTATTTTAATGCAGTCACGAGATCTTTTTTGAGATCAGAAATTGTCTCTAAGCCTATAGAAAGTCTTATTAAATTTTCAGTAATACCAAGAGATAATCTTTCATTTTCAGTCAAAATACGATGAGTAGTGGTTGTGGGGTGAGTTACAATAGATTTTGTATCGCCTAAATTATTAGAGATATCAAATATTTTTAATTTATTAATAAATTTAAATGCTTCTTTCTTTTTTCCTTTAATTTTGAAACTTAAAATTGTTCCACCAAGACTTTGCTGTTTTTTAGCAAGAGAGTATTGAGAAAAATTTCTTAAAAAAGGATAAAATACTTTTTCGATTTTAGAATGCTTATCCAAAAACTGAGCAATTTCTAAGGCAGCATTTGACTGGGCCTCTACTCTAATTTTAATAGTTTCTAAGCCTTTAAGCAAAACCCAAGCATTAAAAGGACTAATGGCAGGACCTGTGTGTCTTAAGAAAGGTTTTAAAATATTTTCTTTAAATTTTGCTGAAGATAATATTGCCCCTCCTAAAACTCTTCCTTGCCCATCAATATGTTTTGTACCAGAATAAACAATAATATCAGCACCTAATAAAACTGGTTTTTGTAAAACAGGACTTGCAAAAATATTATCTACAACAGTTTTGATTTTATATTTTTTTGCAATATTACAAACAGCTTTAATATCAATTAATTCTAAGAGCGGATTTGAAGGAGTTTCAAAGAAAAAAATCTTTGTATTTTTCTTGATAGCTTTTTTCCATTCATTTATATTTTTCCCATCTACAAATGTTACTTCAACCCCATATCTAGGCAGAATATTTTTTATAATTTCTTTGCAGGATCCAAACAAAGCAGAAGATGATACTAAATGGTCTCCAGCTTT
>RGRP01000055.1 GCA_010021145.1 Candidatus Fonsibacter lacus | reverse complement strand
TGGTAAACGAATAAGGGCTCCTTTAGGTGTGAAACAAAAAACCTGATCTTGAAATAGCTGAAGTTTTGTATACTCAAAAAAGTGTTCTGGATTTTCTCCACTTTCCAACATCTCAACTAAATCTTTTAACCAATTATAATCTTTGAGAGTATTATTGCTCACTTTTTCGTTAGCTTTATAATTCCAATGAGCTGCTACTCCTCTTTCTGCAAATTCATGCATTTCGTGAGTCCTGATTTGAATTTCAATTTTTTGTCTTTTAGGTCCAATGACTGAAGTATGAATTGATTTATAGTTATTAGATTTGGGTACAGAAATGTAATCCTTAAATCTTCCAGGAACCATTGACCACTCAGTATGAAAAATTCCAAGAGTTCGATAACACATATCAACATTATCAAGGATAACTCTAAAACCAACTATATCTGTAATTTGTTCTAAAGAAATTCTCTTACTTTGTATTTTTCTCCAAATAGAAAATGGGGTCTTTTCTCTACCTGTAACTTTCGCTTTGATGCCTTTTTCTTCTAATAATTTTAAAATTTTTTTTGAAATATCTGAAAAAGTAATTCCAAGACTTTCTTTATTAAGCGTTAAACGATCGGTAATTAACTTTCTAGCCTCAGGATTTAAAACATTAAAAGCTAAATCTTCAAGTTCATCACGAAAACTATGCATCCCCATTCTTTCAGCTAATGGAGAGTAAATTTCCATAGTTTCTTTTGCGATCCTTAATCTTTTATCTGGATTTGAAATGTTACTAATTGTGCGCATATTATGAAGCCTATCCGCAAGCTTAACTAATAAAACCCTAATATCTTTGGACGTTGCTAATATTAATTTTCTAAAGTTTTCGGCAACAGAATATTCTTTTGACTTGTCTTCTAATCTTGAAATTTTAGTAACCCCTTCAACAAGGTCAGCAATTTCTTTCCCAAATAATTTATTTACTTCACTGTACGTTGCCTCTGTATCTTCAATTGTATCGTGGAGTAAAGCCGTAGTAATAGTAGCTGTATCTACTTTCAAATCACACAAAATAGCAGCGACTGCTATTGGATGAGAAATATAAGGGTCTCCCGAAAGTCTTTTCTGATTTTTATGAACATCAAATGCAAAATTATAGGCTTTTTTAACAACATTTTCGTCTATGAAATTATTATAAACCTTAACTTTTTCTAGGAGTTCTTGCTGATTAAGCATGAACAAAAATATATCAAAAATTTATATAATTGTAATGTTCTTCTTGGTTTCAGAGTCTAAATTTTCAATCAATTGATCAATTTTTTTTCCTGATAATGGACTTTTCCAATTTTTATCAATTTCTTTAATTGGATATAAAACAAAACTTCTTTGCTCTAAACGCGGATGAGGAATTTGTAATGAAATATTTTTATTAAAAATATTTATTACTTCACTATTAAAATCTACAATATCGATATCACATGTTCTTGGCGCATTCATTTGTTCACGCTTTCGATCAAATTTTTCTTCTATATTCAAAATATATTTCATAAGTTCTTCTGGAGAAAATTTTGTCTGTACCGATATAACGCTATTAATAAATTTAGGATCTGATTTATTTGGAATAGCTAAGCTTTCATAAAAACTAGATTTTTTTAATATTTTGATATGGTCATTATTAAAAAAATCATAACATTTTAATAAAGTCTTTTTGCTATCACCAAACTTCGATGGAAGATTTGAACCTAGAGAGAGAAGAATCATAATTAACTTTTTCTAAAAACTCTTGATTTTTCTCTTTCCCAATCTCTAGTTTTTTTTGTATGTCGTTTATCATGTTGTTTTTTACCTTTCGCAATAGCAATTTGAACCTTAGCTATTCCCTTATGGTTAAAATACATTTTTACAGGAACAACCGTTAAACCTTCCTGATTAATTTTTCCAATAATCTTGTTAATTTGTTTTTTACTTAACAATAACTTTCTAAGTCTTCTCGGGTCATGATTGTTGTAAGAAGATTGACTATATTCAGGAATATAAGAGTTTTGTAAAAAAAGTTCCCCTCCTGAATCAACAGCGTATGACTCTGAAATATTACCTTTGCCTAATCGTAAAGATTTAACTTCTGATCCTAATAAAACAATCCCCGACTCAATTAATTCTAAAAGGAAATAATTAAAACTGGCTTTTCTATTATTTGCAACTACCTGATAATTGCCTTCGTCTTTTTTCATTAATTAAATTAATGAAAGTTTTTTTAATAAATTCTTAATTCTAATTTGGTTTTTCTTAGTAATTGTAACCATTGGCAAACGTAAATCTTTAGAGCATAATTTTAATAAGCTCACCGCATATTTGACAGGTGCTGGATTTGTTTCAATAAACATTAAGTCATGTAAAGGTTTTAACAATTTATTAATTTCTTTTGCCCTTTGAAAAATAAGTTTATCGGATTTGTAATCTAATAATGTTTGCATTTCAGAACAAAGTTTTGGAGCAACGTTAGCTGTAACTGATATACAACCAACTCCTCCCCTTAATTTAAACTCAAGAGCATTTGAATCTTCACCCGTAAACTGAATAAAGTTTTTTCCTAATTTCTTTCTTTGCTGCACTATTCTATTTAGATCTCCTGTTGCATCTTTCACACCTGCAATATTTTTTAACTCAAACAAACGAGCCATAGTATCAACGCTCATATCAATTACTGAACGACCTGGAATATTATAAATAAAAATTGGGATTCCACATTTATTATTGATTGCTTTATAATGTTGATACAAACCTTCTTGGGTTGGTTTATTATAATAAGGAGTTACAATTAGTGCTGCCTTTGCTCCTGCTTTTTCTGCAAATCTTGTAAGATCAATCGCCTCTTCCGTCGAATTTGATCCTGTTCCAGCCATAATCGGAATTCTATCTTTTGACTCACGAACACAAATTTTAATTATTTCTCTATGTTCAGCATGACTTAAAGTTGGAGATTCTCCTGTGGTTCCCCCAGGAACTAAACCATTTGTACCATTATCAATTTGATGATGAATTAATTTTACGTAAGCGCTTCTATCTAATCGATTGTTTTTAAATGGTGTAATTAGAGCGGTAAATGATCCTTTAAACATTATATAAATATCTATAAAAAAGCTTTTTTATAATACACTGTTTTTTTAAATAATAAAATTAAATGAACTTTAAATTTGTTGTTATTATTAATTTATTTTTGCTCTTAAGCACGACTTTTTCAGCTTACGCAAAAAATATACCTCCAAAATTAAAACCTGAAAAATTTATAGATAGTTCAGCACACTCATCAAAAACATCAAAGTTTTTAGATAATTTAACAAAAAATAAAAAAAAAGAACAAGTAATCTTAAAACCTAAGGAAGAAATTATAACTGACGAGGAAAAAAATCAAAAAAAAGATGAGGTAAAAAAAGAAACAAAAGAAATTAAAGATAAAAAAACTCCTGAAAAAAAACAGGAACCAATTAAACCTAAAGAAACTAAAGAAATTAAAAAAAAAGATACTGAAAAAACAGAGGCATCAAGAGAAGTTATTCCTAAAATCAAACCTCATGACTTTAAAACTTTTACACCAGAACATAAAGGCCCATTAGAAACTAAAACTCTCTCTGATAGAGATTTTGAAATAACAAAAGTAGTTTTTGATTACGTCGATAAAAAACAATGGAGACTAGCTTTATCTGATGCTCAAAAAATACAGGATAAAACAATATATACGCTCGTATATTGGATGTTTTTAATTGAACCTCAAAGCGGTGCAAGCTTTAATGAATATTTAACATTTATAAAAAATCATAAAGATTGGCCAAGAATAAATCGCATAAAGTATTTAGCAGAACATAAAATTAATTTTGACAATAATTCGCCTTCTTCAATTATAGAATATTTTAGCAATAACCCACCACTAAGTGGTTTTGGAAGATTGAGATTAGCGGAGGCTTTTTTAGAAAATAATCAAACTGAAAAAGCTAGAAACTTAGTAAAGGATGGTTTTAAAGATGCTGAATTAAGCAAAAATGACCTAAAATATTTCTCTAAAATATTTAAAAAGTTTTTAACACATCAAGACTACGTTTTAAGAGCAGATTATTTTGCCTACGAAGCAAAATACAAAGATTTAAGAGATACGATTGATTATTTAAATCCTGATTATCAAAAATTATATAATGCTAGAGCGGCCCTATTTACTAAGAGATCAGCTGATAATTTAATTTCGCAAATCCCTCCATCTTTGAGAGAAGATCCGGGTTTAATTTATGACAGAATTAAATGGCGAAGAAAGAAGTCAAGATTTGCTGAAGCATTAACTCTCATGAATCAAAGCGCCTCAGATTCATTAATGAGAAATCAGTACCTAGCCAAAGAAAGATTATCAGTCGCGAGAGATAAGATTTCAGACAAAGAATATAAAATGGCATACGACATTTTAAAAGATCATAGATTAAATGAAGGAGCAGATTATGCTGAAATTGAATGGCATCTTGGTTGGATTGCTTTAAGTTTTACTAATCAAACCGATGTGGCTCTTAATCATTTTTTAAAAATGAATGCGGCAGTTTCATATCCAATATCTAAAGCAAGAGCTGCCTATTGGATCGGAAGAACTTATAAAAAATTAGGTCAAACCAGCCAAGCGAATACATGGTTTAGAGCTGGTTCTCAATATGGAACAACATTTTATGGTCAACTTTCTCATAAGGAATTAGATGAAAAAAGATTTTCTATAAATAATAATTTTAAATTTAATGAAGATAAATATGAAGACTTTAAGAAAAATAATCCGCAAGCAAAATCAGTTATTATATTAAAAGAGCTAAACAGAACCCGATATGCAAAAGACATATTGAGACATCTGGGTGATGCTGAACAAAATAGAACTTCTGAAGAAATTTCAATGGCTGGTATTTTGGCACAAGAAGTTGAAAGATTAGATTTTGCTATACAAATTGCAAAAAATGCCTCTTATAAAAATTTAAACTTTTTAGAAATTAGCTATCCAAAAATAGAAATTCCAAAACAGGTCAAAAGCCAAAAAATATTAGATAGCTCAGTTATTTTGGCTTTAATAAGACAAGAGAGTGAGTTTGATATATCTGCAAACTCTAAAGTGGGCGCAAAAGGTTTAATGCAAATTATGCCAGCAACAGCTAGATTATTAAGCAAAGTAACTAATATTGATTTTTCTAGAGAAAAATTAACAAGAGATAAAGATTATAATTTAGCACTGGGTTCATATTATATTTCAGATCTTGATGATGTTTTTGGATCACATTATTTGGCATTTGCAGCTTATAATGCTGGACCACATCGTGTTGAAAAATGGATTAAAGCATACGGAGATCCAAGAAGAAAACAAATTGATGCAATTGATTTTATTGAACTAATACCATTTCAAGAAACAAGAAATTATGTACAAAGAGTCAGTGAAAATATTAACGTATATGAATATTTAAATGACCCCGCAAATGCTACGAATAAAATTGAAAAAATTTTATATCGTTAATTATTTTTAGTTACTTTATAAGAATATGATAATGCTGCAAAAACCGTAGCATAATTTAAATAAGATACAAAAAAAGATATAAAATCAAAAAAAGGTTTTAAAAATTTGTAAAATTCTTGTGAGTTTTCTAAAAAATAAACTTGGAGTGC
>RGRP01000054.1 GCA_010021145.1 Candidatus Fonsibacter lacus | reverse complement strand
TCTTCCGCCATCATAAAATGATGGTCTTTAAAATTTTTTAATTGGCTTAATGGAAAAAGTTGATTGCCAAGGATGATAAATGCTTTTGGTTTATTGATCATTACAATCAATAATTAATGTGCCCTTACTGTTGGGGCAAGTTTTATAAAAGAGGTATCAATTCTTGATGAATGATCGCGCCTCATTCTTGAATTATTGTTTAATCTAGCGGCTGCAACAGAAATAGCGCCCCTGCCAAATCGACTATTGGTTTGATCAATGACTTTCATCAAATGATCTAAATTTAAGTTTTGATCTGAAAATAAGTTCTTTTCATAATGATCTTTAGGTTTTAGATCTGAAAATATAACGCCTGCTTTACTGTAAAAATAACCCTTAATATAAATACTTTCTAAAGCTTTTGCGCATACGTTGACTAATTCTAAAGTATTATTTGTTGCAATGGGCAGATCTACTTTTTGCACTCGTGAAACGTAATCTTTTTTAAATCTGCTAGTTTTAATAAATACGTAAACGGATTTTACAATTAATCCTTCTGAACGAATTCGCTCTGCTGCCGTCATACAATGTCTAACGATTGCTTCTTTTAAATCATTAAGGTCAGTAATTGTTTTGCCAAAAGATCTTGATACGCAGCAATTCTTTCTTGCTACATATTGAAAGTTTAATGGAAAACAACAAGTGCCATTCAGTTCGTGAATTGTTTTTAAAACAACCACACTACTGTTTTTTCTAACCCAGTAATTATTAGCATATTTAAGCTGATGCGCATTATAAAAATTATTATTATTAAAAAACTTTGAAAGTTGTCTACCAATCCCCCACACTTCTTGAACAGGAAATGATTTTAAAATTTCATCTACGTAATTTTTATCTTTTGAAATAAATTCCTCAACTCCTAATTTATTTTTCTTTGCAATATGATTTGCAATTTTAGCAAGGGTTTTAGTATTCGCAGCTCCAATAGAAACAGGAATGCCCGTCCACTTTAAAATAACTTTTCTAATATTTAAAATATACTCCTCAACATTATCCATTTTAATATTTGTTAGATCTAAAAAAGCTTCATCGATTGAGTAAAATTCAATATCCGGTGAAAAGTTTTTTAAAATCTTCATTACACGTCGTGATAAATCTCCATACAATTCATAATTAGATGAGAATACAGATACTTTATATTTATCAATGAGTGGCTTTGCTTTAAAATAAGGCTCACCCATTTTAATTCCAACTTGCTTTGCTTCGGTTGATCTTGAGATAATGCAACCATCATTGTTAGATAAAACTACAACAGGTTTTCTTCTTAAATCGGGCCTAAATAATCTCTCGCAAGAAACGTAGAAAGAATTGCAATCTACTAATGCAATAATTCTATTATTAGTTAGCTGCATGAATAATATAAGTGACGATCCCCCAAACATTGATGTCTGAGTTTTCATTAATTAAAATTTTATCTGATTTATTTTTGATATAAAAATTATTGTTCTCTCTAATAATGTTTTTAACAACTAATTCGTTATTAAAATTAATAATGGCAATGCAATCATTTTTTAAATTCAAACTTCGATCCACTACTAATAAATCTCCATTGATAATTTTATGATCAGTCATAGAGTTGCCTTGCACACGAATTAGAAAAGTTGCGGGAGGATTTTTTATAAGCTCGCTGTTTAAATCGATTTCATCTTGAACATAATCAGTGGCGGGTGATGGAAAACCGGCTGATACTTTCTGCAATATAACTGGTATTTTCATAGTAAATATGTTCTTGTTTCGTTCTAGCTAATAGGTATACTGAAGTCAACGAGGCAATAAAATGAAAGTTAATGTTGGTAACGCTGATCGGATTTTAAGAATTACTGCAGGTGTTATTATTGTAACGCTTACAGCACTGGGCAAGATTAGTCCTTGGGGCTGGCTTGCGATTGGTTTGATTGTTAGTGGAGTTCTTAGAAATTGTACTCTTTATTCTTTACTTGGAATTAATACTTGTAAAAGATCATAGAGCCCGACGATTAAATCGGGCCCTAAATTAATTAACTAAAACTGTTCTGATTCAGTTGAACCACTCATTGCAGTGGTTGAAGTTTTTCCTGAACTGATAATTTGCGCAATGGTATCAAAGTAAGTTGTGCCAACTTCGCGTTGATGTTTAACAGCAGTGTATCCATCCTTTTCAGCTTCAAATTCTTGTTGCTGAATTTTTGAATAGGCAGCCATTCCATCTTTTTTATAATTTTGTGCAAATTTAAAAATTGAATAATTTTGCACATGGAAACCTGCAAGAGTAATAAATTGAAATTTATAACCCATTTCAGAAAGTTTTTGTTGGAAGGTTTGCATTTCACTTTCAGATAAATACTTCTTCCAATTAAATGAAGGCGAGCAATTATAAGCTAATAATTTTCCAGGATATTTTTTATGGATCGCATCTGCAAAAATTTTAGCTTCATTCAGATCAGGTTTTGCAGTCTCGCACCAAATTAAATCACAGTAGGGCGCATAGGCTAAACCTCTTGAGATTGCTTGTTCTATTCCTTCTTTAACATAATAAAATCCCTCTGCAGATCTTTCTCCTGTTAAAAATGGTTTATCATTTTCATCGCAATCACTAGTAATAAGTTTTGCTGCATTCGCATCAGTTCTTGCAAGAATAACTAGAGGAACATTCATAACTCTTGATGCAAGACGCGCTGCTTTTAAATTTCTAATTGCATTTTGCGTTGGAATTAAAACTTTACCCCCCATATGACCACATTTTTTTTCTGCAGCTAATTGATCTTCAAAATGAACTCCTGCAGCTCCTGCTTTGATGAATCTTTTAGTCAATTCATAAACATTTAACGGACCTCCAAATCCGGCTTCCCCATCTGCGATAATCGGCATATGATAATCAATACTATTTTTTGGATCCATTTTTCCTTCCAAAATTTCCATGTATTGAATTTGATCGGCACGCATTAAAGCATTAATCATGCTCTCAACTAATTTTGGTGCGCTATCATAAGGATATAAACTTTGATCAGGGTACATTTCGCCTGCAGAATTTGCATCTGCTGCAACTTGCCAACCTGATAGATAAATTGCTTTTAAACCAGCCTTTGCATGTTGAACGGCATGATTACCTGAAAGTCCCCCTAACGTATTAATGTACTTTTCTGTGTTGAGTAATTTCCAAAGTTTTTTTGATAAATTTTTTGAAACAGTGTATTCAACATTAAAAGTTCCTCTTAACTTTTCAACGTCCTCTTCAGAATAATTTGCAATTACACTTTCTAATCTTTTTTTAACTAAAGTATCAGTTGTATTAGGCATTACTAGACCCGCCTTTATTTTGTTTAATTATTGATAATTTTTGCTCTAAATAATTAATAAAAGATTGTCCTGTTTTATAAACAGAGGAAACAGCATCAGTTATAACTTTTCTTTCAAGACCATCCATAGCTTTCACATTTTCTTGGTAGCTATTAGTTTCGTTGTAGCAATCGTCATTGAATGAAACGCAATTACTTTCAATGTTGTGTTTTTCTCTGTGAGTCATATTTATTCTCCTTGGTTAATAAATTTACAATATTTACATTCGTTAATTTTTCAAAGATTTTTTAGGTTAATGCTTGTAAATTTGTAATAAAAATTTTAATATTTAATTTACAAATTGTAAATTTTGTAAATTTTTATGAGTAAACAACTTGGATTTAAGATCAAAACAGCGCGTAGAAAGCTGAATATTAGCCAAGGCGACTTATCAAAAAAACTTGAAATTTCACCAAGTTATTTAAATTTAATTGAGTCTGGAAAAAGAAAAGTAAGTGCGGATTTACTTATTAAAGCCTCTGAAATTTTAAATCTGGATATTAAAAAACTATCATCAGATGATCAGCTAAACTTAGTCCATGATTTACAAGAACTATTAAGTGATAATTTATTTGAAGATCTAGATATTACCAATATCGAAGTTAAGGACTTAATAGAAACTAACCCACTAATTTCTAAAGCTTTAATTCGACTTGGTGATGTTTATAGAAAAAATAATTCTGAAGTTTATGACAAACTTGAAATGATTTCAGGTGAAAACGTTTCAAATCCTAAAGCAACATTTCCAGGTGAAGCAGTTTCAGATTTTCTTCAAGAGTACCAAAACTATTTTCCAAAACTAGAAGAGTATGCAAATAAAATTTTTAACCAAGTAAATAGAAATTTTAGAACTCGACATGTTTTGCTCGTTGAATATTTAAAAAAGCATCATAAAATTGATGTGATCGATGTTGTTCCAAAAAATGATGATTTCTTTTTAAAACGATATGTGCCTGAGAAAAAAACACTTTATCTTTCTGACTTCTTAACTCTCGATACAAAAAAAATTTACTGCGCAGGACAAATTGTACAGGCAGAGGCTATGGATTTAATTGAAAGTTATCTTAAGGATTATAACTTTCCATCAGAGACTGCTAAAAAATTAACAACAATCTCATTAGTCAATTACACTGCAGCTGCAATTTTAATGCCTTATAAATTATTTTATGAGGAATGCAGAAAACATCGATATGATTTAGAATTAATCCAACATACTTTTTCTGTTTCCTTTGAACAAGTAGCGCATCGAGTAACTTGTTTACAAGATCCTAAAATGAAAGGAATTCCTTTTCATATGTTAAGAACGGATATCGCTGGAAACATTTCTAAACGATTATCTTTATCTGGAATTCAAATACCTCGATACGGTGGCGCTTGTCCACGATGGAATATTCATTCTGCTTTTATGTTACCTGGAAAAATTCACTGTGCCCTTTCTAAAATGCCTGATGGAGAAAGATATGTTTGTATCGCAAGAACGATTGAAAAAGGAATTGGTCGTCATGGAATCTATAGAAGCATTTTAAGTATTGGTTTAGGTTGTCAGGCAAAGTATGCAAAAGATTTCGTTTATGCAGACTCTTTAAATCTTAAAGATGAAAATGCAGCGGTAGCCATTGGAGTGAATTGCAGAACCTGTCCTAGAATGGACTGTCAACAAAGAGCTTTTCCACCTATTAATAAAAATATCGATATTAATTTAGATGTAAGAGGAGCGTCTCCCTACGTTAGTAATTAAAATCTGAATATTTAGAGAAAAATTTTACAAGTTCTTTTAAAGTTTGCTGGGGAGCTTCTTCTGCCACAAAATGCTTACAGTTAAAGCCTTTTCCCTCAACCTTTTTAGTCGTGTAGTTTTGCCAAACCTTAAGGGGTTTAAATTTCTTGCCCACTCTACCATTTTTACCCCACAAAACTTGTAAAGGAATATTAAGTTTTTTATTTAAATCTTTTTTATCATGAATGAGGTCAATAGTTGCTCCTGCGCGATAGTCCTCACAGCTTGAGTGTATTCTTTTATAATTTTTAAAATATTTTAGATAATATTTTTCAATCCCTTTAAAATTAAACCCACCAGACCATTTTTTAAGACAATAGTTCAGCCAAGCTTTTGGATCTTTAGCTATAAAATTTTCAGGAATAAATTTTGGTTGAATTAAAAAAAACCAATGAAAATAATTAGTAGCAAAGTCTTGATCTGTTGCATTATACATATCAAGAGTTGGGCAGATATCTAAAACACTCAGAGCAACTACTTTGTCTCGATGATCTCTTGCAAGTCGATGAGAAACTCTTCCACCCCGATCATGCCCTGCT
>RGRP01000053.1 GCA_010021145.1 Candidatus Fonsibacter lacus | reverse complement strand
AATAATTTTATTCAAACAAAAATTGGTTGGATTTTAAAAAAAAATGTTAAGCCGATAAATTTTAAAAGCAAACATTTTCTTGATAATGTCCGATTATTTCTTAACACAAAATATTTATGGGGAGGCAACAGTCCTAAAGGATTAGATTGCTCTGCTTTGGTTCAAGAATTGTTAAAATTTAATAATATATATTGCCCAAGAGACTCTAAAGATCAAAAAAAATTTTTTAAAAAAAAAATTTCAATCAATAATATTAAAAAGGGGGATTTATTATTCTGGAAAGGCCATGTTGCTATTGCATTAAATAATAAAAAATTAGTACATGCTTTTGGTGCCAGAAAAAAAGTAGTTATTATGGGAATAAAAGAAACAATAAAAAGAATATATTCAAAATCTAAATTGCCACTATTGTGTGTTAAACGTATTAAAAAATTATAATTAAAAATATTTGCAAAAATGAGAACATTTTTTCGAGTGATTCGGTCATATTTTATGCCTGCTTTGTTCTTAGCTAATAACAATAGGTAGTATCTCGAAAAAAAATTAATACTAAAAATGTCTTTAGCAGAAAAAAAAATTATTGCTGTTCTTGGTCCAACAAATACCGGCAAAACTCATTTTGCAATTGAGAGAATGCTCCAGTTTGGTTCTGGAATTATTGGATTTCCGCTTCGTTTACTCGCAAGAGAAGTTTATGAAAAATGTATTCAAAAAGTTGGGATTGAAAAAGTTGCTTTAATAACTGGTGAAGAAAAAATTATTCCTCCTTATGCGGATTATTTTTTATGTACCGTTGAATCTATGCCTCTTGATATCAATGCTGAATTTATAGCAATAGACGAAATACAAATGTGCGCTGATCCTGAAAGAGGTCATATCTTTACTGACCGTTTATTAAATATGCGGGGAGATAAATTAACAATGTTTTTAGGCTCTAATATTATGCAAAATATAATTCAAAAATTTGTTCCTGAGGTTGAATTTATATTTAAAGATAGATTTTCTAAGCTTTCTTATTCTGGTCATAAAAAAATATCTAGGCTTCCTGGTCGAACAGCAATTATTGCTTTTTCTGTTGATGAAGTTTATGCGCTTGCAGAATTCGTCAGAAGACAAAGAGGTGGAGCAGCAATTGTTATGGGTTCTTTAAGCCCTAAAACAAGAAATGCTCAAGTTGAATTATATCAGTCTGGCGATGTAGATTTTTTAGTTGCAACAGATGCAATTGGAATGGGAATTAATATGGACATTGATCACATCAGTTTTAATAATCTTAATAAGTTTGACGGAAGACGAAATAGGCATCTTCGTTTAACAGAAATAGGCCAAATTGCTGGACGGGCTGGCAGATATATGAATGATGGAACCTTTGGTATTACAGGAAAATGTGATGAATTAAGTCCTGAACAAATAGATAAATTAGAAAACCATAAATTTGATAGCGTGATAAATATTTATTGGAGAAATTCTAATTTAGATTTTACAAATATAGAAAATCTTTTGAATAGTCTTGATCAAAAACCTTATGATCATAGTCTTTTAAGAAATAAAGATTTATTAGATGAAAATGTATTGAAAACTTTAATAGTAAAAAATAACCAAATTACAACTGATTACAAAAATAATAATCTCTCCACTTTATGGGAGTGTTGTCAGATACCAGATTTTACAAAAAGTTCTTATAACGAACACATAGACATCGTTAAAAAAGTCTTTGAATTCTTAGTTTCTGATAGGGGGAAAATACCTAATGAGTGGATGCGTGCACAACTAAGCGGACTAGATAATGAGTCTGGAAATATTGATACTCTCGCAAATAGAATCTCACATGTAAGAACATGGGCTTATGTTTCTTATAAAAAAAATTGGGTTGAAAATAGTGATTATTGGATATCCAAGACAAAAGATATTGAAGATAAACTTTCTGCAAAATTACATGAAGAATTATCAAAAAGTTTTATTGATAGAAGAATAAGCATTCTCTCTAAACACTTAAAACAGGATGCAAAATTAGAAACTAAGATTTCAGAAAAAGATGAGGTAATTATTGATAAACAATTTATTGGTACTATTAAAGGGTTAAAACTTAACTTAGATTTTTCAAGCACAGCGCTACAAACAGATATTAAATCTATAAAAAAAGCTGCGCGCCAAGGAGTTGTCGAGGAATTAAAAAAAAGAATTAATAATATTATTCAAGAAGATATTAAAAATGCAGCTCTTGAATTAAAAGAAGATTTTAAAATATTCTGGAAAGATAACCCTATTGCAACAATTATTCCTGGAAAAGATTATTTAAATCCTAAAATAAAACTATTAATTGATGATTCTTTAGATGTAGATGAGCAAAGTGAATTAAAAAATTATTTAGAAAAGTGGATTGATAAAGAAAAAAATCTTCATCTAAATGATTTAATAAAAACTTCAAAAGTCAATTTAGAAAATAGCTACGCTAGAGCTTTATGTTTTAGATTATTCGAAAACCATGGAGTATTAAAAAGATTAGATGCTGAAGATTTGTTAAAAAACTTAGATAAAGATCAGAGAGCTAATATTAAAAAAATTGGAATTAAAATTGGAAGGTACCACGTATATCAACCTCTGATGATTAAGCCTAAAGCTGTAAACTTAAAAATAATTTTTTGGAATTGTTTTAATAATAAAATACAAAGAGAAAAATGTCCTACTTTTGGATTAAATTTTTTAAAAAATTTTGAAACAAAAAATAAAGAATTTTTATTAATATGCGGATTTGAAAGCTTTGAAAATTATATAGTTAGAGTTGACATACTAGAAAAACTTTTTATAAAAATTTTAAATTCAACAAATAATAATCAATTCTCGATATCTTCGGAAATGCTTAATCTACTAGGATGTGGAAAAGAAGACTTTGAAAAATTATTAAAATTAATGAATTATAAAAAGATAGACAAAAACAAAGATATATTTAGTTATGATTTCAAAAATAAAGATAAGAAAAAAATAAAAAAAGATAACATTAAAAAAAATATCAATAACCCTTTTGCTTCTTTAAAAAATTTATCTTTAAATAATTGAATAATGCTCTGTATTTTTAAAGATAATAATAATATTATAAAAAATATTTTATTCTTATAAAGCCACAAAGATTAAACATGACATACGTAGTGAATGAAAATTGTATTAAGTGCAAACTAACTGATTGCGTTGAAGTTTGTCCTGTAGATTGCTTTTATGAAGGCGAAAATATGTTAGTTATCAATCCAGATGAATGTATTGATTGTGGTGTTTGCGAACCAGAATGTCCGATTAATGCTATTGAGCCAGACACAAATAAAAATACTGAAAAATTAGTCATACTAAATAAAGAGATGTCTGCAAAATGGCCAAATATTAATAAAAAAAAAGATCCATTGCCTGATGCAGATAAATTTAAAAATATGCCTAACAAACTTGAAAAATACTTTAGCGATAAACCTGGCTCAGGCAATAAATAATCTTGTAAGCTTGTATTAACTAATCGGATGCTATATTAAGCGCCATGGAATTTCTAAAAAAAATCATGAAGAATAAAAAATCACAAGATAAGAAAAAAGAATCAATTATTAAAAAAAATAAAAAAATTAAAATAGAAAAAAAAATTTTAAAAAAAGAAATTCCTAAAAAAGAAATTCAAAAAAAAGAAAAGCCACCAGTTGAAATTAAACCAAAAGGAAAACGCGGAAGGCCTAAAAATCCAGAAACAAAAAAAATTATACAACAGCCTTCTTCAGAGCAAAAACCTTTAACGGCTTCTCAAAATACTGCAGCTGAAATTATAATTACAAAAGTTGCAAAACAAGAATCTGATAAAAAAATTTACAAAGTCAAAGATCACGTTATTTATCCAAAACACGGTGTTGGTCAAATTGTTGCTATTGAAAGCAGTGTAATTGCCGACATTGAAATGACTTATTATAAAATTCAAGTAACTAAAGATAAATTAATCTTAACAATTCCTGTTAATCAACAAGGAAACTTAAGACCTATATCCAGTGTTAACCAAATTAATAAAGCGATATCTATTTTAAAAGGTAAACCAAAAATTAGAAGAACGATGTGGAGTAGAAGAGCTCAAGAATATGATCAAAAAATTAACTCTGGTGAAATTTATCAAATTGCAGAGGTAGTAAGAGACTTAAATAAAAATACTGAGATTCCGGTCGATCAATCTTATAGTGAAAGACAATTATTTGAAAAAGCCTATGATCGTTTATTAGGTGAGGTGGCGATTGGAATGCAACTTACTAATGAGGATGCTAAAAAGAAACTAGATAAAGCTCTTGGTAAGAAAGAAACTGTAACCGCAGAGCCTATATAAAAAAAACGCCCTTCAAAAAATTTGAAGAGCGTTTTTCTTGAAAACTCAAAAAACTATCTTCTTCTTTTTTTTGCTTTCTTAGCTGGCTTTCTTCTTTTAGAAGATTTTCTCTTCTTAGAAGTTTTTTTAGCTTTTTTTCTTTTTTTAGCCATTTTTTTCTCCAGTTACGTTAATGATCACTTAAATAATTTAAGTGATTCGCATTTAGAAATACTTAAAAACATATCACTTACTAAGTCAAATTGTTATTTGTTCACAAAATTTTTAAAAATGAATCAATTTTTTTTTTGATTCAAATTTTATTGTTTTACAATAGTTTTTTAATATTTTTTTTAGATTAAATATTATTTATATTTAACTTAAATGCACTCGTAGCTCAGCTGGATAGAGTACAAGTTTCCTAAACTTGGTGTCAGAAGTTCGAATCTTCTCGAGTGCACCAAATTAAAAATAAAGTTTTTCTAATTGGTCTCCGTAAACTTTTTTTATTTGATGTCTTCGTATTTTCATTGTTGGAGTTAACATTTCATTTTCAATGGTGAAGGGTGCATCAATAATTATAAATTTCTTAATTTTTTCAATAATACTTAATTCATCATTAACTTTATCAATTATATATTGTATTTTATTTTTTTTATCTTCTAGATCTTTCGCAACAACAATTAAACCAACTAAATAATTTTTTTTATCTCCATAGATATAACTTTGAATAATTTCTGGATAATTTGCTAATAAATTTTCAATTTTACTTGGAGCAATATTATCTCCACCAGCATTTACAATGATATCTTTCTTTCTATCAGTGATTTTTAAATACCCTTCCTGATCTATTTCTCCTATGTCGCCTGTATATAACCAATTATTTTTTAATATTTTTTCAGTCTCATGTTTATTATTCCAATATCCAAGCATAACGTTTTCTCCTTTAACTAAAATCTCGCCATCAGAAGCAATCTTAACCTCTACATCTTTAAAAATTTTTCCAACTGTATCTACTTTAATCCTATCAATTGAATTACAGCTAACTACAGGTGATGCCTCTGTTAATCCATACCCTTGAAGGGTAGACAGTCCTAAAGAATTTAAAAATATCCCAACATTATAATCTAAAGGTCCTCCACCAGATATAAAGGCTCTTATTTTTCCTCCAAATTGCTTTTTAATTTTTTTTCTAACAATTATATCTAATATAAAATTAATAAATTTTTCAAAAAAAGTCATTTTTTTAGATAGTAATTTTTTTTCACCTAATTCTAAAGTTTTATTGAAAATCATTTTTTTAAAACTGCTCTGGTTTTGTAAATTAATTTTAATTTTATTAACAAGATTTGTATAAAACCTTGGCACAGCAGTCATAATAGTAGGCTTTGCAATTTTTAAATTAGTTAATAATTTATCTAAACTCTCAGAATAAAATATTT
>RGRP01000052.1 GCA_010021145.1 Candidatus Fonsibacter lacus | reverse complement strand
TAACTCCACGACGACAGGCACGCGCACCTTGGCCCGTAACGGCATGGCAACTTGCGTGAAGATTGCCCCTACGTCATGGCTCATTAGCGGAGCAGGATTAACCTAATGGGCGGCGCTACGCTCGGTGTCGTCGTTGCAGGCACGACCGGCGGGGCCGGAGCGGGCGTTTTCGACTTTTCCGAAGGCGCTGGGTACGTGACGATTCCGACCGGGTTTACGTCGCTGACCGTTGAGGTCTGGGGCGGAGGTGGTGGAGGCGGCTGGGGTACCGTGACGTATTTCGGGTTTGAGCCGCAGGACGCGCCGGGGGGTGGCGGAGGCAGCGGGGCTTATGCCAAATCAGTTATCGCCATTTCGGTTGGCGATGTAGGCAAAACCATTGGGTATGGAGTAGGCGTTGCGGGCGCTGCCGGTGTTGCCGGAAACCCCGTGGGTTACTCCGGTGGCATCTCATCGGTTTATGCGGGAACTTATTTACTGTCCGCAATCAACGCCACAGGCGGATATGGCGGATATGGCGGCCTTGGAACCCTTGGCGGCCAGCAGGGTGCTGGCGGCGTGGCTTCAGGCGGCAATACGACCAATACCAACGGAAATGGCGGGGCAGCCTATACCCAAGCAGGGGCTACCGCTATTTCGGGCGTAGGAAGCCTCACCGGCGGCGCAGGAGGCAATGGCGGAGACCCGGTAGAGGGTGGCAGCGACGGCAGTGCCGGGGCCAGTGGCCGGGTCAGATTCGTATTCAGTTGAGGTTACTATGGCAGTTCAAGTCAAAGTCTTAATCCCGGCAAAAACGGCAGAGTCCTCGCAGACGACGCAGTACACCGCGACCAATGTGACGACCATTATTGACAAGTTCACGGCGACGAACTACGACACGTCCGCCCGGACAATCTCGGTAAACCTAGTGTCCGTTGAGGGGGTACCGGGTAATAACAACCTTGTCATCAAGACCAAGACCCTGCTGCCGTCGGAAACCTACACGTTTCCCGAGCTTGTCGGGCACGCTTTGGCGCCGGGTGGGTATATCTCGACGATTGCCTCGGCGGCGACGGCAATCAACATCCGCTCGTCGGGGAGAGAAATTTCGTGACCGAAGCCGAACAAAGCCTGCTGCAGCATTTTCAGGCGTGGGAACTGCCGCAGAACGCGACCGCGTGGCTCTTGGACCTGTGGAACATCACGCAGTTCCTTGATGACATCGTGGATGGCGACCTCGTGCGCCCCCAAGCCGCCCATGATGCCGTCTGGAAGATACTCGTGACGTTCCCCGGCAACCCATTTTTCGTCGCAAACGCTTCTGCCCTGCAGACGGCTCTGGCGACCGCCATCCTCAAGTGGGAGGCGTCCCATACCGCCGAGCGTACCAATATGGCCGATGAGCGGTCCTATATGTGGCGAGCGGCCTATTACGACATCGTGATGCTTGTAGTCCTATTGTGCCAAGGCTACGAGTCTGCTATGGCAAAAGCCCCGTCCGTGATGGCACTATACGGCGAGAAATTCTCGGACTACCGAGCGGAGTTTCCCAATGGCTAATCCGGTTGCAATCATCGGAACCGTGGCTGGCGCAGTTCTTAAAAAACGCGCAGCAGACAAGCAAGAACAAGCAATCCGAAAGTCAGCGGAGCAAGATATTGCGCTCCGTAGGCAAATGTATGAGCAAGATGTTGCTCGAACAGAGCCTTTTCGTGAAATTGGCCTTGATGCTGCTAATCAATTAAGGGCGCTTTACTCTCCAGAAACGGGGGCGTTTTTCAAAGCGCCAACCATGAATGAATTGCTCATGGACCCTGGGTTTTCATTCCGATTGTCCGAAGGCGAAAAAGCCCTAGCAAGGATGCAAGCCGCTCGTGGTCAGTACCTTAGTGGTGGCGCAATAAAAGCCGGACAGCGATATGGCCAAGGTCTTGCTTCACAAGAATTTGGGGCTGCATTTGAACGAGAACGTATGCGCCGCGAAGCGGCGACAAATGCGTTGTACAACCTTGCAACATTTGGCCCTCAAGCGGCAAGTCAAATGGGCGCTGGGGGTCGCGCATTCGCTCAAGGCGCTGCAGGCGCTTACGGCACAATGGGTCAAACTCAAGCGGATCGCGCTGGCGCAGTAGGCGATCTATATGGAAATGTTTTAGCAAGCGGCATTAGCGGATACGAAGAATGGAAGAAGCAGCGGGAAGGTGTGCTGCCCACGCGGCAGAGTTCATACACTCCTTCTGGCGAACCTTCGGCAGTTCGGTGGAATAGCCCACGTAATGCTTATTACGAAGGCTACTAAAGGGAATTTATCATGGCAAACGAACTTGCACCGTCAAATCTATATCTGGACATCAGCGCCGCGATGGATGCTGGGCGTCAACGGGCCGTAGCCCGGCGCCAAGAAGAAGAAGCTAACGCTCTTTCACAAGCGGTTAGAGCCGCAAGCGCCAGAGCAGTACGCAACGGCATGGTTGATCCTCGACTGCTTGGCGAAGAACTCGCACAGTCGGGATATGCCTACGCTATTCCCAGCGCACAAGAAAAGTTGTTTGCTACTCAAAAAGCCGCTGGCGAAGCGACTAAAGCAGCAAGTGAGGGCGAGCAAGCGCAGATCAAAGCCATCGGCGATAAAATGCAGTCTTTTCGCCAACGCTTGCCGGTAAATAATCCAAGACTGTTGCCTGCTTGGGTTGAGGCAGTATACGCCGATCCCGACCTTGGCCCGTTTATGAGCCAGTTCGGAACAAAGGAAGAAGTTATTGCGGGCATACCGCAAGACGCCGCTGGCGTTGCACAATGGATGGAAGGCGCATCCATGGCCGCAGATGAGGTTATGAAGCGCCGCGTTCCATCTGCTGAGTCAATGCTGCAATACACGCAGCCGTTGTCTTCAACAGTTGAAGCGCAAAAAACTCGGATTGCTAGGGCGGGAGCGCCATCAACGAAAATTCAAAACTGGGTTCCGGCATCTGAAACCGCCCAAAAGGAATTTATTGAAGAATTTAGAGACACGTATAAGCAGCTTAAAACTGCGCCGACGGATATTGCGAATCTTCGCCGCGCTGCCGAACTGTCGAAGACCGAAGGCCGCAAGTATATGGGCACGGGCGGCGAGGCATTTTTGTCTGCCGCTAAGTTCTTAAAGAACCGACTTGGTGTTGACGTAGACGAGAAAGCCATTGCAAGCGCTGAAGAAGCTCGCACCGTGTTGTTCCAAAACGTGTTGAACAATCTGCGGAAGCTGGACGCGCAGCCGTCGCAACAACAACAACTCATCATGCAGCAGGCTTTGGGTAGCCTGGATACCGACCCCGATGCGCTTCCGAGAGTTGTGCAGGTGTACGAAGACGTTATTCGCGGTCGCGTAGAGCAGCACAACCGCGAATTTGCGGAAATGAAAGCAAACCCAAACCTTGCAAACGCATTCCCATATAGTTTGGAAATTAAACTTCCTGAGCGGGCTGCTGCTCCGCCGCCAAGTGGTAACACTGGTCAAATCGTAAACGTAAGAACGGCTGAAGAAGCCAGAAAGTTGGCTCCTGGCACTCGTTTTAGAACTCCAGATGGCCGTGTAAAGGTGCGATGATGGCTGATCGCAAGCCAAAAGACCCGTTTGCCGAGTTTAAAGACGCGCCGAGCGATGATCCGTTTGCGGAGTTTCAAGACGCGCCCGCAGAAGCAGCACCAGTCAGTGAGATTCCAAGGCGCCGAGGCCCATCACTTGCCAGCATAGGTGGCCGCGAAACCGGATTCCGTCAGCAAGTTGAAGCCACCGGCATGACGCCAGAACAGCGGCAGGCAGCGGTTGCGGGCATGATCCCAGTAGCGGCAAGCCTTGCCGCAGGCCCCGTAGTTGGTGGCACTGTTCGAGCGGTTGCGCCTTTTTTAGGTCGCGCTGCGCCCGTAGTTGAACAATTTGGCCGATCCGTTCAATCGGGCGGTCTTGCGCCAAAACTGTCCAAAACGCAGACGTTGTTGGGCGCAGGCACGGCGGGTGGAGTTAGCACGGCGGTCGTAAATCCCGAAGACGCAAGCACGGGCGCGGTTATTGGCATGATGACACCGACTGCTGCGCGGGTTGTACGCCCCTTTATGAGGCCCTCCGGCCCTGCAACCAAGGAAGTCACCAAAGCCGCTGATGCCGAATACACGGCAATGCGGAGCCTTAATGAACAGTTGTCACCGCAGCAGTTTAAAGAACTACAAACTTCGCTTACCGACATGGCAAAGCAAAGTCAGTATCTTGCGGATAAACACGACAAAATTGCAAAAGCGTTTAATATTTTTAAGAGCCAAGCAAAATACAATGAGCCGGTTTCTATTGACCGCGTTGATAAACTTCGCAAAGAACTTGCAAAAGCCGCCAATAGCGCGGATTTTGAAGAGCGCGATATAGCAAAGAATTTAGTTGCACAACTTGATTCATTTGTTGCAAACGCTGCGCCAGAATCTGCCGCGCATCTTGCTGCGGGTCGCGAACTGGTCGTAAACAAAAGCCGGTCCAAAATTATCGACAACATTTTGGATAAAGCAAAACGGTCTAAAAACGAGCCGACCGAAACGATACGAAATGAATTTGTTAAGTTAGCGAGAGGCGAAGGAAAATACGCCGCCAAAAAACGTCAATTTTCTGCCGAACAACAAGACATCATTCAAGACATTGCGGACGGTCGCGCTAGCATCAATGCGCTTGAAACGATTGGGCAAATGTTTGCGCCGCCACGCGTAATAAGGCCAAGCCAAGACGAAGTGTTAAGAGGCTTACAACGCATGGGGCTTGTCGGCGGAAGCGCGACAGGGCTGGGCTTAACGCAAGCGGTAAGTTACCCATTAGCCGTAGGGCTTGGGGTTACAACTGCTGGAATCGGCGCCGGTTCTCGTGCTGCGGCAAACCGGCTCGCTATGATGGAAGCCGACCGCTTGCGAGCGCTTGCGGCGTCGGGTGGCGTTCTGCAATTGCGTGCCCGTCCCGACCTGTTTCCGCAGTTTGTGCCTGCGGCAGTAGGCAACGCATTTGCCCCAGAACAAGTCAATTTTCTCGCCGAACAACAGCGATTAGCCGAGCAAGGCTTTTAGGAGAAGTCCGTGACCGAGATGCAGGTGTTATTCAACGTCATCGTCGGCGTAGCCGGTCTGTTTGGCGGTTGGATACTGAACAACATCTCCCGCTCCATTGAGCGGCTGGATGAGGACGTTCGTGAGATGCCGAAGGTGTACGTCACCAAGGCGGACTACAAGGACGACATCAACCACATCAAGGTCACGCTTGACCGCATCTTCGATCTCATCGGCGAACTAAACAACAGCAAGGCTGACAAATGAGCGGCAAGCCTGGCTTTAGCATGGAGAAGGTCGTAGATATGCTCTTCCCCGTGCTGCTCGCGGCGGTAGGTTGGCTGCTATCCGAAATTACCTCATTTCAGAACCGGCTGATCGCCATAGAGTCGAAGATACCCGTTCTCATCACTGAGGACGGCGTACCGACTGACAGCCCGTTGAGCGCGGCAAAGCGTCAGGAACTAAAGGATGATCTGATGGAAGACATCCATGACCTGCAGGTGCGCGTGAAGTTGATGGAGGAACGCGGCAAATGATCCCTGCTGTCCTCATGCCGATTATTCAGCCGCTGTTGGCAAACGGGTTAAACCTAGTCGCCAACGCCGTGATGGCGAAGGGCAAGAAGGTCGTTGAGGACAAGTTGGGCGTGGAACTCAAGCCCGATATGTCCGCTGAGGACTTGGCTCGCGTTCAGATCGCGCAGATGGAGCATGAGGAAGAACTCATGCGGCTGCGCTTGGAAGAGGACAAGCTAGACCTCGCCGAACTAGAAGTGCGCCTCAAGGACGTAGGCAGCGCCAGAGACCGTGAGGTGTCTATCGCTACGAGCAAGGACGCTCCGCT
>RGRP01000051.1 GCA_010021145.1 Candidatus Fonsibacter lacus | reverse complement strand
TTTTTTGGTTGGGAAGGTGTTGGACTTGCATCTTATTTATTAATTGGTTTTTGGTTTAAAAAAGAATCTGCAAACAATGCATCGATGAAAGCCTTCATCGTTAATAGAGTAGGGGATCTTGGATTATTAATTGCGATGTTTTTAATTTTTAAAACATTTGGCACTTTAACTTTTAGTGAAGTTTTTTCACAAGCTGCTGACCAGTCTAAAAATTTAATTAAAATCTTTGGTGGCGAGTACAATTTAATCACAACGATTTGTGTATTCTTATTTATTGGTGCTATGGGTAAATCTGCGCAAATACTTCTTCATACTTGGCTTCCAGATGCTATGGAAGGACCTACTCCCGTATCAGCATTAATTCACGCTGCAACCATGGTTACAGCAGGTGTTTTTTTAGTTGCAAGATGTTCACCTTTATTTGAATACTCACAGTACGCATTAAACTTAGTTGCTTTTGTTGGCGCAACAACAGCTATCTTTGCAGCTTCTGTTGCAATTGTTCAAACAGATATTAAGAGAATTATTGCTTATTCCACATGCAGTCAGCTTGGATACATGTTCTTTGCTGCTGGAATGGGCGCTTATAATGTTGCTATATTTCACTTATTTACCCATGCCTTCTTTAAAGCTCTTTTATTCCTAGGGGCAGGTTCAGTAATTCACGCATTTCATGATGAACAAAATATAGAAAAGATGGGCGGTGTTTGGAAAAAAATTCCAATGACTTATGCTTTAATGTTAATTGGCACACTCGCTTTAACAGGCTTTCCTTTGCTTGCAGGATTTTATTCTAAAGATGCAATTATAGAGTCTGCCTATTTTTCTAAAAGTTTATTTGCAGGTTATGCATTTGTGATCGGTGTGACTACGGCATTTATTACTTCAATTTATTCTTGGCGTTTAGTTTTTAAAACTTTCCACGGAAAATATAATAACACGATGAGTTTTGAAAAAGTTCATGAGTCAGGACCTGTAATGATTGTTCCATTATTATTACTTGCGGTGGGCGCAATATTCTCAGGCTACGTTTTCCATGAAATATTTATTGGAGAGAATACGCAGTTCTGGGGTAAGGCGATATTTTTCTTAAAACAAACAGCTCATGGTCATCCACCATTATGGCTAATGATTTTAATTCCAACATTAGTTATTTCTGCAATTCCTTTATCGTTTATTTTATTCTTAAAAAGAAAAGATATTGTTGAAGGTTTTGTTAATAACAACAAACCTTTTTATAATTTTTTAGTTAAAAAATGGTACTTCGATGAACTTTACGATTTAATTTTTGTTAAAACTTTTAGAAGTATTGGAACATTCTTGTGGCAAAGAGGAGATGTTAAAACAATCGACGCTTATGGCCCAGACGGAGTTGCAAGAGTAGTAAAAAATTTATCTGACAGAGCAAGTAGTGTGCAGTCGGGTTATTTGTATCATTATGCAACAGTTATTTTAATTGGAGTAATATTAATCGTATCTTTTTTAATTATCATCTAATATGAACTTTCCTCGTTTCATTATTCTTATGGAGTAAATTTGATCCAGCTAATCCTGGTTTTCAATTTGTTGAAGAAACTCAATGGATTAAGAATTTTGTCTCATACAAGATGGGAATTGATGGAATTTCAATATTTCTAGTTTTGCTTACAACTTTTATTTCTCCCCTTTGTATTTTTGCTGCCATTAACAGTTTAAAGAAAAGAATTAAGGAATTTTTAATTGCGATTTTGATCATGCAGACTTTTATGATCGGAGTATTTTGCGCTTTAGATTTATTCTTATTCTTCTTATTCTTTGAAGGCGGACTAATTCCTATGTTTTTAATTATTGGGATTTGGGGTGGTGAAAGACGAGTTTATTCTGCTTTAAAGTTCTTTTTATATACGTTTTTAGGCTCAATTTTCATGCTGATTGCAATCATCGCCATCTACTGGAACATGAATACTTTAGATCTTGTTAAATTAATGGGAACAAAAATTCCTGAAAATTTACAATACTGGATGTGGTTTGGTTTCTTTATATCTCTAGCAGTAAAACTACCTATGTGGCCAGTGCATACTTGGTTGCCAGATGCACACGTTGAAGCTCCAACACCAGGATCGGTAATACTTGCTGCAATCTTACTTAAAATTTCAGGCTATGGATTTATTAGATTTTCACTTGGATTATTTCCAATTGCCTCTCATTACTTTGCAACCTTTGTATTTGTATTGAGTGTTATTGCAATTATTTATGCATCCTTAGTTGCTTTGATGCAAAAAGATATGAAGAAGCTAATTGCCTATTCATCGGTTGCACATATGGGCTACGTTACTATTGGAATTTTCTCTTTTACCAAACAAGGAATAGATGGAGCAATTTTTCAAATGATTAGTCATGGATTAATTTCTTCATCATTATTCTTATGCGTTGGAGTTTTGTACGATCGTGTTCACAGTAGATTAATCCAAGATTATTCTGGCGTTGTAAATATTATGCCAAAATTTGCTTTAGTATTTATATTTTCATCTCTTGCAAATGTGGGTTTACCAGGCACAAGCGGGTTTGTAGGAGAGTTTTTAACTTTGATTGGAACTTTTAAAGTAAATTATATTGTATCGATCCTTGCAGCAACGGGAGTTATTTTATCCGCAGCTTACTCACTGTGGTTATGTAAACGAGTTGTGTTTGGTGAGTTTAAAGTAAATAACCATGGCGAAAAGTTACTAGACTTAGATGCAACTGAAATAGTTATTTTATTTATGCTAATGATTTTAACAATTGTATTTGGTGTTTATCCAAATTTAATTTTAGAACCTATTTCATCTTCAGTAGATTTAGTTGTTAAAAATATGGGAGCTATTAAATGAAAAGTATTATTCCAGAACTATCAATATTATTAAGCTCTTTCTCTTTATTAATCGTTGGAGTTTTTTCAAAAACTTTTAATAAAATTATAAATTACATTATCGTTTTATTGTTAGCCGCTTTAATTTTCGTTGTTTATTTCAATTTTACAGGATCTGCGAATTTATTTGGTAACAGCTATACGATTGATCCGTTATCAAACTTTATGAAAATACTAGTTTTGATTTCAGTTTTATTTACGATGTTAATTTCAAATTCTTATCTTGAAAAATTAAATCTCTCTAAATTTGAGTATCCAATCATTCTGTTATTATCGACCCTTGGAATGTTTGTGATGATTAGTGCTAATAATTTAATTGTTTTTTATTTAGGATTAGAGCTTCAATCATTATGCCTTTACGTGCTCGCAGCAATTAACACAAAGTCTCTTAAATCGTCAGAAGCAGGTTTAAAATACTTTGTTTTAGGCTCTTTATCTTCAGGTCTCTTATTATATGGCTGTTCTTTAGTTTATGGATTTACAGGTTCCGTTGATTATTCTGCAATTGCAAAAGTTGCAACGGAACAGAGTGGAGCTTTGAAATTTGGATTAGTTTTTATTCTTTGTGGAATTGCATTTAAAATTTCAGCCGTACCGTTCCATATGTGGGCTCCAGATGTTTATGAAGGATCACCAACATCGGTTACAACATTCTTTGCAATGGCTCCTAAAGTTGCAGCTATAGCGGCTTTAATATATCGTCATATATGTGTTTATGAATATTGGTGTATTCGCATGCATCATGTCACTAAACAGAAATGGAGTTTATTTTGAAAATATTTCTGATCTATCAGGACTTTCTAAACATCATCCACTTATTGCAGTTTGTTTAACAATATTAACTTTTTCATTAGCAGGAATTCCTCCCCTTGCTGGATTTTTTGCAAAATTTTATATTTTCTTAGCTATCATTCAGCAGAAAATTTATTATCTAGCTGTTGTCGGATTATTATCTGCTGTGATTGCAGCATTTTATTATCTTCGAATTATAAAAGTGATTTATTTTGATGCTGCTAAAGAAAGTTACGATAAAAATTCTAGTTATGGTCTAAAATTTTCGCTCATTGTTTCAACAGTTGTAATATTATTTTATTTCATTGATCCATCCTCACTTAATACAATTGTAGAAAGTATTACGAAAAATATAAAATAAATGAGTTTGCCTATTTTTAATTTTACAAAAATAGAGAGCACGAATGATTTTGCTAGATCATTAATTACTGAACATAAAATCTTTAAAGGAATTGTCATTGCTGATGAACAAACTAAAGGACGTGGTCGTTATGGAAATAAATGGAATTCTCCTAAGGGAAATTTGTACTTTACAGTTTTCTTTCCAATTTTAAGATCTAATTTGAAAAAAATTCAATTTCTTGTTCAATTACAAATTAGAAATATTCTTAATAATTATAATATTAAAAATGTTTCTTTAAAGTGGCCTAATGATCTTTATATTAATAATAAAAAAGTGTGTGGAATTTTGCAGGAAAGTATTGTTTTAGGTAAGTTATTTCTAATTATTGGCATTGGTATTAATGTTAAATCCTCTCCCAAGATTAAAAAATATCCAACTACTTACTTAAACAAAGAAACAAAGAAAAAAATTATCCTTACTGATTTAGTGGACAAACTTAAAAAGGCTTTTGTCAGCAATATTATTAGTAGAAAACATTCATTTAAAAAGATTGTTAAAGATTGGAATAAATATGCTTTTAATAGAAATAAGTTTATAAATTTCAAATTAAACAATAAGATTTATAAGGGTATTTTTAGAGGTATTAATAACAACGGTGCTTTGATTTTAGAGCACAATAATCACAAAGATTATTTTACGCATGGTAGTTTAGTTTGAATTATTTAATCATCGACATCGGCAACACCAATATTGATTTTGTTAATTTCAATAAATTAACGAATAAGTTTTCTAATCTATTTACAGTAGATACCTCCGATATCTTAGAAGGTCGCTTAGGTGTGGTGAATAAAAAAATTAAAAGAAATTTTTATAATGGTGCACTCTGTTCAAGTGTTGTGCCGAAAGCATTTAATAAATTAAGGAATTTATTGAGTAAAAAAAATATTCGTTTAAATGAAATTAAAGATAAAAATATTAATCTTCCAATTAAAATTAAAATCGATAAACCAAAACAAGTCGGATCCGATAGAGTTGTAAATTCCATTGCTGCATTTAAAATTTATAAAAAAAATTCAATCATTATTGATTTTGGAACAGCAACAACCTTTGATGTGATTATTAAAAATATTTATGTTGGTGGAATGATTACCCCTGGAATTAATCTGTCATTAAAAGTGTTAAAAGAAGCAACAGCCAAACTTCCATTAATTAAATTGAAAAAAACCAACAAATACATAGGAAAAGATACAATCAGCGCCATGAATAACGGTATGTATTGGGGCTATATTGGTTTAATTAAGGAACTTGTGCAAAAAATTATTAAAGAAACAAAAAAGAAGTATCTAGTTATTTTTACTGGTGGACTTGCAAATATTTTCTTTTCTTCATTTCCATTCAAAGACAAAGTTATTGATCAGCAGATAACTTTAAAAGGAATAGCTGAAACTTTAAAATTTAATTTAAAAAATGTTTAATGGCTAAAGGTGGACAAGAATTAGTATTTTGCTCGCTGGGTGGAGCAGGGGAGATCGGAATGAATTTGAATTTATTTGGCTACGGTAAGCCAGGTGAATACAAATGGATCATTGTTGATATTGGTGTCACTTTTTCAGATGATAATATTCCAGGTATCGAAGTCATCCTTCCAAATCCAGAATTTATAGCGAACCAGAAAGAAAATTTACTAGGTATTGTTTTAACCCATGCCCATGAAGATCATGTGGGAGCTATTGCGCATTTATGGCCTTTATTAGAGTGCCCAATTTATGCAACTCCATTTACAGCGGCCATTGTTAAAGAAAAATTTAAAGAATTAAAAATTAATATCGGCAGCCATTTAAAAATTGTGAAATTAGGTGGAAACGTAAAACTT
>RGRP01000006.1 GCA_010021145.1 Candidatus Fonsibacter lacus | reverse complement strand
ATTTGCAAATATTAGAATTAAAAATGAAATGGCACCAGGTACAGAAGGTGGAGTTACAATGCTTCATCCTGATAAAAAAGTAATGCCAGTATTTGATGCTTCTATGGAATATCAAAAAAGAAAAGTTGATCTTGTTGTAATTGCGGGGAAAGAATACGGCACAGGATCTTCACGTGATTGGGCAGCAAAAGGTACTAAACTTTTAGGAGTTAAAGCTGTTATCGCAGAAAGCTTCGAGAGAATTCATAGATCTAATTTAGTTGGCATGGGAATTTTGCCTCTTCAATTTAAAGAAGGATATTCGAGAAAAACGTTAAATCTAAAAGGATCTGAAATTATAAATATTTTAAATGTTGAAAAAGGTTTAAAACCTAGAGAAGAAGTAACCGTTGAATTCTTATATGAAGATGGAAGTTCTAAAAAAATAAATGTTCTTTCTAGAATCGATACTGATAACGAAACTGAATATTATAAGCATGGTGGCATTCTTCAGTATGTTCTAAGAAATATGGCTTAAATATTTATAATTATATCTTTTCGATATTTGCGATTTTTCTTTTTATTTTTTCTATATATAGGGCAAATTGTTGTTCAGCAGCTTCCAATGTTACAAGCTGAAAATAAATTTCTTTATTTGAGTTTTGTTGAACTAAATCATCATAATCTGAAGAAATAATCGAACCTACTTTTGGATATCCACCTGTTGTTGGGTGATCTGATAAAAGTATAATTGGATTTCCATCTCCCGGAACTTGAATTGCACCTTTTATAATTCCTTCAGAAGGAATATTAGAATTAACTAAGTTCTTCAGACTTTTTCCGATAACTCTCATTCCCATTCTATCGGTTTGTTTTGTTATTAAATAAGGAGTTGAAAAGAATTGTTTTTTAGAGTCCGTACTAAAATAATGAAATTGAGGACCCGGCAACACACTAAATATTTTTTTTTCTTCAAATTTAATATTTCTTATTATTTTATTTTCTTTAATCGTAGAATTTTTAGAAATTAATATTTTATCTTTTAATTCAATCTTTTTTCCATCATTAGGACCAATAAATGCTCTTGGTTGTGATGAAACTGATCCGCAAAATTTATCTAATTTAAAACCACCTTCAATACTTAAATATCCATAAACAGAAGCTTTTGTTGCAAGAATATCTAATTGATCACCCTCATTTAGGTCATATGTTCGGTAAGGCTCACCATTAATTTCTTCTTTTTTTGAATATATTTTAAAAAAAACGTTTCCTGTGATTGCAATTTTAGTTTTTCCCTTAACTAACTTTAATAGAGGTCCTTGATACGCAAATTCAATGGTACCCGTATTTTTTTCATTATTTAATAAAACATTAGAAAGTAAAAAGGATTGATAATCCATAGCGCCACCCGGAGCTAACCCCATATATTGAACGCCAAACCTTCCTTTATCTTGAAAGGTTGAATTAATACCGGGTCTTAAAACTTCAAAATAACTTTGCTCCATTATTTTATTTCAGATTTGTTAACTTTTTTAAATTTTATTGTGTCACCAGGCGAAAACAAACATGGGTTCGTTAAATTTTTTGTATCAAATAATTTAACAGATGTTCTGCCAATAATATTCCAGCCTCCAGGACTTAGATAAGGATAGATGATGCAAAATTTTTCTGCAATCGCAACAGAACCTATGGGAACTTGAACTCGTGGCGATTGTAGCCTGCTTGTAAATAATTTTTTATCAAGATCACCCATATAAGGATGTCCTGGCATAAAACCAATCATGTAAACATAAAACTCAGTTTCAAGGTGTGTTTTAATTATTTCTTCCAAAATCACAAATAATTCCTTGATCACTGATATTAGTTATTTTTTTTATCATGGATATTGTATAAACTTTTAGAAATTTTAAATTAGCAAAAGCGAAATATAATGGAAGTAAATATTAATAGTGATCTTGGCGAAAGTTCAAAGTTCCATTCTACAGAAAATGATCCTGCCTTATTAAAAATAGTAAATTCTGCAAACATTGCTTGTGGTTATCATGCAGGCGATGAAGAAACGATGGAAAAAACAATTCGTATATCCAAAGATAACGGAGTTAGTATTGGTTCACATCCTTCTTATTTAGATAGAGAAAATTTTGGAAGAAAAAGAATGAATATTTCACCCGAGGAAGTTACTAAACTTGTCATTGATCAATGTGAAATTTTAAGCAAAGTTGCAGATAAATTAAAAATGAAAGTTACTCATGTAAAACCACATGGTGCCTTGAGTAATATGGCTTGTGAAAACTATGAATTGTCTTTCACTATAGCTAAAGCCATTAAGCAATTTGATCCGAATATAATTTTTTTAGCTCATGCACAGACGGAGATGGAAAAAGCGGGTCGTGATTTAAATTTAAGAATTGCCTGTGAAGTGTTTGCAGATAGAAACTATGAAGATAACGGTTATCTTGTTGCAAGATCTAAATCTAATGCAATGATTTTAGGCAGAGAAGAATCTGCAAAACATGTTCTTAGAATGTTAGAAAATCAGGCTTTAAATTGTTACTCTGGAAAACAAATTCCCTGTGATATTGATTCAATCTGTGTTCATGGAGATGAAAAAACTGCAGTAGAGAATGCTAGATATTTAAGAGAAGTTTTAATTAAGAATGGTTTTCAATTAAAATCTTTAGATAAATTAAAAAAGTTAAATTAAGCGTAAAAAAAAAGGGACGGTTAATTAAAACCGTCCCTTAATTTTTTAAAAATAGTTACTTATTTTTTTTGAGCCCAAGTTGGCATAGGGTATTTCACTTCACAAGCAGCAAATTCAAATGGATAAATTGTACAGTATTGTCCATTTTGTACTTGCATTAAAATTCCTCTTTGCAACTCGTTATGTCCATTTGCTCCAAACTTCACACCTTTGTAAGGAATGATTAAGTTTTTAGCAGGAATATTCGTTTGCGTTAAAGCGACACGAATTTTCTCAGGATCAGTTGAGCCAGCTCTATTGATTGCATCTACAAGAGTCATAAATGCTGTAAATTCTCTTGCTGGAACATCAGACAGATCTCTTCCACCTGAGTGTTTTTTAAATAGTTCATTCACCTTAGCAAGGTTAGGAACTTTTTTAGCAAGGTCAAAATTGAAAGGCGATCTTGTGATCACACCCTCAGCATCTTTACCCATAGTAGATAAAAACGTTGGATCAACATAACCAGCATTTTGTGCAATTAATAGTTTTGGATTGTAATCCAATTCTTTCGCAGTTTTTAAGAAAAGAAAAGCATCAGATGTATATGATGATGGAAGTAAAACATCAGCGTTAGACGCTTTCAATTTTTGAACTTCTGAAGTTAAAGAGGTTGCTTTCGAATTATAAGCAATTTTATCTAAAACTTTATAATTTTTTTCTTTTGCTAGTTTATCTTGTGTAGTTCCGCTGTCAGTTCCCCATAGAGAGTCTTCATGCAAAATACTTACACTTGATAATTTGATATTCTTTTTCTTTTGTAAATCTGACATGAAATCATACATAACTTGTGTGAATTCGCCGTCATGAGGAGTTACTCTAAAGAAATACTTTAAACCACGATCTGTAAGATTTGGTGCAGTGGAAGCTCCATTCACATATGGAATTCCAGCTCGATCAGCAACTAGGCTTGATGTTGCAGTCACAGCTGAAAAGTATGCTCCAAATAAAGCGTGAACTTTTTCATTATTGATTAATCTTTCAGCTTCACCTTGGCCAATTTCTGGTTTTCCTTGGTGATCTGCAATTACTAATCTTATTTTAGCACCTTTTAATCCTGGTAATCCTTTTCCTTTTGCAAAAGGTAAATCAAGATTAACGTCTTCATTAACAATCTCAACAGCTGTTTTAAGTGCAGCAATTGAATCAAGACCAATTTGTGCAACTGGGCCTGTTAATGGATGTAGAACACCGATTACTACTTCGTTAACTTTTTGTTGTGCAACAGCAAATGAGTTAAATGAAAGAGAAAGGGCAGCTACGAAACATATTATTTTTTTTTTCATAGATCTCCGTTATTTTTTTAAATAGATTAGCCACAATTTAAAAAATTGTAAACACAAGATTTGGTAATGACATCACAAGTTATAATTCAAGCAATTATAAGCGGTATTCTAATGGGTCTTATCTATGCATTGATTGCGGCAGGTCTAAGTTTGATTTTTGGTCTTATGGAAATTGTAAATTTTGCACATGGTGATCATTTAATGGTTTCAATGTTTTCTGCTTTTTGGTTTTGGATGCTGTTTGGAATTGATCCAATTTTCTCAATTCCATTTACAATTATAATTATGGCCGTCCTTGGTATTGCAACACATTATTTTATTATTCGAAAAATTTTAAATTCAACAATGTTAGTCCAAATTTGTGCAACATTTGGTCTTGCCGTTGCTATTAGGGCTCTCGCACAACTTTTTTTTACACCAGATTTTAGAACAATTAAAAATCCGATTATCCAAGGTAAATTTGAAATTGCAGGGATTTTTATTGGCCAACCTCAATTGTATGCAAGTTTAGTTTGCTTAATTGCATTTATTTTACTTTATTTATTTGTAACTAAAACTGAGACTGGAACAGCATTGCAAGCAACAGCTCAAGATAGACAAGCCGCAGAAATTCTTGGGATTCCATCTAATAAAATGTTCGCATTAGGATGGGCTATAGGACTTAGTTGTGTAGCAGTTGCAGGTTCAATGCTTTCAAATTTTTATTATGTATTTCCAGACGTTGGAGTTAACTTTTCTTTATTTGCATTTGTTGCGGTTGCCCTTGGAGGATTTGGAAGTATTAGCGGAAGTTTAATTGCAGGAATTATTATTGGAATTGTTGAATCGGTTGGTGGACTATTAATTGATCCATCATTTAAATTACTTTACGTTTTTGCAGTTTATTTATTTGTTGTAATTGTTCGACCGCAAGGAATTTTTGGAAGATATTAAAATGATTAATAATATTTCAGCAAAATTATTAGAAGCTAAAAATGAACCGCTTTGGTATTTCAATAAAAACTCTCTTATTATTATTGGGTTAATTATTTTAAGTTTACTTTTATTTCCTTTCACGTCCCCATCTAAATTTGCAATTCATTTAATGATGATGATTTTTATGCATGCTGTGATGGCGCAATCTTGGAATGTGCTTGCAGGTTTTTCTGGTCAAATTAGTTTAGGTCATGCAATATTTTTTGGAATAGGGGCTTATGCTTCTGCATATTTTTACGTAAAACTTCATATTACTCCTTGGATTGGAATTTTAGCTGGAATAGGAATTTCTGGATTTGTTGCAATGTTAATTGGGGTTCCAATTTTAAGATTAAAAGGACATTACTTTGCAATTGCAACTTTGTTAATTGGCATAAGTTTTCAAGTTGTTTTTCAAAGATGGCCTGAAGTTGGTTCGTCTTCAGGATTGTGGATACCAATTAATAGAGAAAGCCCTTGGACCTCAATGCAGTTTCATAAGAGCAAAGTTGCTTATTATTACATTTCTTTAATTTTTTTTATTGGGTCGTTCTTTTTAGTTTGGTTATTAAATCGATCTAAACTTGGATACCGACTAAGAGCTATTCGTGATCAATCGGATGCTGCCTCAAGCCTTGGTATTCATGTATCAAAATATAAGATTATCGCATTTATTATTTCTGCCATGATTATGGCGCCGATGGGGAGCATTTATGCACAATATGTTTTAATTGTTGATCCTAATAATGCATTTAACGTCGATATATCAATTTTAGTTTTATTAATTTCAGTGATGGGTGGAGTTGGAAATATTTGGGGACCAATTATTGGTTCTGCAATTTTAATTCCAATATCAGAATTTTCTAGAATTTATTTTGGTGGAACAGGGCATTCTATCGATTTAATTGTTTATGGTGTTTTAATTATAATCATTTGTATATTTAGACCTGCAGGAATTATTTCTCTTATTCCAAGATCTTTTAGAGAAAGAGAAAAAGCAAAATGAGTATTTTGTTAAAAGTTGAAAATCTAAGCAGATCATTCGGTGGTATTCATGCAAATAGTGATATTTCTTTTGATGTTAAAGAAGGAGAAATTTTAGGAGTTATCGGACCAAACGGAGCTGGAAAATCTACATTATTTGATTTGATTACTGGATTTACGAAGTCAGACAAAGGCCAAGTTATATTAAGAGATAAAAATATTACGAACGTCAGACCTGATTTAATTTGTAGAATGGGAGTTGGAAGAACTTTTCAAAAACTAAAACCATTTGCTGATCAAACGTTGTTAGAAAATGTCATTGTTGGAGCTTTAGTAAAAGAAAAAAACCTAAAGGTTGCAAGGGATAAAGCTTTAGAAATTATTGATTTTGTAGATTTGATTGAAAAAAGACATCATTACGCAAAAGAGCTTTCAACAGGACAGCGAAAAAGATTAGAACTTGCAAGAGCTTTAGCAACCGATCCAAAATTATTACTTATGGATGAAGTAACAGGAGGAGTTGATCAAAGAACGATTCCAGGTCTTGTAGAATTAGTTTTAAAATTAAAAAAGAATGGAATTACTGTTGTAACCATTGAACATAACATGAAAATTATCATGGATATTTCAGATCGAATTCTTGCTCTTAATCAAGGAAAAAGAATTGCTTTTGATATTCCAAAAAATATCAGTCAAAACTCACAAGTGATAGACGCTTACCTAGGTACCATCGATGCTGCTTAATATAAAAAATATAGACGTTGCTTATGATGACTACCAAGTCATATGGAATGTTTCATTAAACGTTAAAGAAGGAGAAATTGTTGCATTACTAGGTCCTAATGGTTCTGGAAAAAGCACTATTCTTAATAGTATTAGCGGTTTAATTAAAATTAAAACCGGTGAAATAAATTTTAATAATATTCCAATCCATAAATTTGAAACTTATCAAAGAGTTGGCGTTGGTATTTCCCATGTTCTTGAAAGAAGAAGAGTATTTCCTTATCTAACAGTTTTACAAAATTTATTATTGGGCGCTTATCATGAAAAAGCAAAAGCTGAGAGAGAGAAATCTTTAGAAGATGTTTATAACTTTTTTCCAAAGTTAAAAGATCGTTCAAATCAAATTGCAAACACTATGTCAGGTGGAGAGCAACAAATGCTTGCAATTGGCAGAGGACTAATGGGAATGCCAAAATTATTAATGGTAGATGAACCTTTTCTTGGACTTGCGCCCTTAGTAATTGAAGATTTAAAATTAATTTTTAAAAAAATTGCAGAACGTGGAATCGCAATTTTATTTGTTGAACAAAATGTTAGACTTGCTTTAAGTATGGCAAATCGTGGTTATATTCTTGAGAGCGGAAGATTAGTAATTGATGGAGCTTCTAAAGATTTAATAGATAGTAAAGAAGTTAAAAGAGTTTTTTTAGGATCCTAATTAATTGCTGCAAGGCTGCTATTTAATTTATCAGTAATTAACATTGCTCCTGGTTTATGAGTAATACAAAAATCAGGTTTGCAATTTTCAACAACAGACTGAGGAGTTACACCACAAGCCCAAAATACTGGAATTTCATTATTTTTAATAGCTCTTGGTGGGTCTCCATATTCAGGTTTCATAATATCTTTTATTCCAATCTGATTAGGATCGCCAAGATGAACAGGAGCTCCATGAACTGCTGGAAAACGAGAAGAGATTTGAATTGCTTTTATAGTATCGTCAGCATTCAACGGTCTCATTGATACAACTAGTTTTCCTTTAAAAGGACCCGCTGGCTGACAATCTATATTTGTTTTATACATTGGAACGGTCGTATTATTTTTTATATGCTGCATTTCTATTCCTGCTTCCATTAAGGGTAATTCAAATGACATTGAACAACCAAGGACAAAAGTTACCAGATCATCATTCCAATATTTTTTAATATTTGTAGGCTCATCAATAACTTTTCCATTTTGCCAAATTTTATATCTTGGCACATCTGTTCTGATATCAATATCACCCAAATCTTTTAAGTAAGGATCTCCTTTGATACCAAAACCAATAAGCGGGCAAGGTTTTGGATTTTTTTGACAGAATGCTGCAAAATCAAGAGCGTATTTACTTGGCAATATACAAATATTTCCTTGTACATATTTTCCAGCAATACCAGCTGTTTGCTTATCGTATTTATCAGCTCTAATAATTTTTCTTGCTTCAGCAGGATCTGTGATATTTAACATTTAATTTTAAAAAAATTTTTTAATATAAAATTTAATTTAGATGAAAAGATTAGAAAATAAAAGTGTAATAATCACTGCAGCAGGACAAGGAATTGGAAAAGAAACTGCTATTCATTTTTTTAAAGAAGGAGCCAATGTTATTGCAACAGATATAAATAGAACTAATAAATTGGAACAACTTTCAAAAGAATACCCTAAAATTAAAACCTATACTTTAGACTCAACGAATGCTGCAGATATTAAAAAATTTGCAGATACTATTTCTAAAGTTGATGTTCTTTTTAACTGCGTAGGATTTGTTCATAACGGAACAATACTAGACTGCGAAGAAAAAGATTGGGATTTTTCATTTAATGTTAATGTTAGATCGATGTACTTAATGATTAAAAATTTCATTCCTAAAATGATCAATCAAAAATCTGGAGTCATAATTAATATGGCTTCTGTTGTATCGAGCGTTAAAGGAGTGAAAGATAGATTTGCATATGGAGCAACCAAAGCAGCTGTTATTGGTCTTACAAAATCTATCGCAGTCGATTTTTTAAAATATAATATTAGATGTAATGCAATTGCACCTGGAACAATTCACACTCCTTCTTGGGAAGACAGAGTTAATTCATTTAAAGACCCCGAAAAAGCAAGAAAAGATTTTATTGATAGGCAGCCTATGGGTAGATTAGGAAAACCTGAGGAAGTTGCAGCTCTTGCGGTATACTTAGCAAGTGATGAATCAGCATTTTCTACTGGTGCCGTTTATCCACTCGACGGTGGAATGACTATTTAAATTTAAGTATTCACATACACTCTTATAAGTAGAAAATTTGATTCAAAATGGAATCAAAATGGAATCAAAACGAGAACATCCATCTAATTTTGTTGTTATTTTATGTGGGTAACTTAGTCCTGTATCCAGGGATTTTTTTTCTTATCCTCTTTTTCATTAAGAGCTTTAAAAAATGCTTTTTGTGGAATTAAAAAATTACCAAAGAAAAACATTGTGGCAGCTCCAAAAACAAACCCTCCAATATGAGCTCCATATGCAACACCACCCTGACCAGAACTTCCGCTTGAACTAATAAATTGTAAAATAAACCAAAATCCTAAAACAACAATTGCAGGAATTCTTACCATTTGAGAAAAAAATCCAAAGGGTATTAATACTAAAACTTTATTTCTTGGATATCGGATCATATAAGCACCAAGTACTCCGCTAATTGCTCCGCTCGCCCCTACCATTGGAATAGTTGAATTTACATTTAAATAAACCTGAGTCATTGCAGCCGCAATTCCTGATGCTAAATAAAATAAAATAAATTTTACTTTTCCTAGATCATCTTCAATATTGTCAGCAAAGATCCACATATAAAGCATATTTCCTATCAAATGCATAAAACCTCCATGCATAAACATTGACGTAATTAAAGTAAGATAAGGATCAATTTTATTTAGATCATTAGGTAAAGCTTCAGTGCCGAGAAGTGAAGCTGGCACCACTCCATAAGAGTAAAATAAATTTCCATTATCAAAACCTGGAGAACTTATTTGTATTAAAAAAACTATTACACAAATGCCAATTATCGCGTAACTTAGTATTGGAGTTGAGAGTGTACTATTTTCGTCTTTTAGTGGGATCACAAACTAGTTACCGCATTGTGCACGGTGCATCATCAAATGATCTAGCAGAATACATGCAAGCATGGCTTCCCCAATTGGAACAGCACGAATTCCAACACAAGGATCATGTCTGCCTCGAACAGAAATTTTTGTGTTTCTTCCTTTAGTATCAATCGTGTCACGCGTGTTTAAAATTGAAGAAGTTGGTTTAACAGCAAAGGATGCAATAATATCTTGACCAGTTGAAATTCCACCTAAAATCCCACCCGCATTATTAGATAAAAATTTTGTTTTTCCGCCTTTTGATCTTATTTCATCAGAATTAGTTTCGCCTGTTAAACTTGCAGCATTCATACCAGCACCAATGTTTACACCTTTAACCGCATTAATACTCATAAGTCCTGCTGCAATATCTTGATCAAGTTTTGAGTAAATAGGAGCGCCCAAGCCAACTGGAACTCCCTTCGCTCTAAGTTCAATAATTGCACCACATGAACTTCCAGATTTTCTAATATCTAATAAATACTGCTCCCACATAGGCACAGTTTCTTTATCAGGACAAAAGAAAGGATTTTTTCTAATCTCTTTATCATTCCAAAGGTTTCGATCAATCATCAATGGACCAATCTGTATAACTCCACCAATAATGGAGAATTTTTTTCCAAGTAATTTTTGTAAAACAACTTTAGCAATCGCTCCAGCTGCAACTCGCGATGCAGTTTCTCTAGCAGATTGTCTGCCACCCCCTCTAAAGTCGCGGTTTCCATACTTCATGAAGTAAGTAAAATCAGCGTGTCCTGGTCTAAATTTATCTTTAATACTTTCATAATCTCTAGACTTTGTGTCCTCATTAAAGATGATCATTGATATTGGAGTTCCAGTCGTTTTTCCTTGAAATACACCAGATAATATTTGCACCTGATCTTTTTCTTTTCGTTGAGTTACAAACTTTGACTGACCTGGTCTTCTTTTATTTAATTCAGTCTGAATATCTTTTTCAGAAATAGCAATATTAGGAGGACATCCATCAACAACACAGCCGATTGCTGGACCATGAGATTCTCCCCATGTAGTAAATCTAAATAGCTTTCCAAAAGTATTAAATGACATTAAATATATTTTATAAGGCATTTTTAGTTATTTATGAATCAAAAAAAATATAAAACAAACAAACTTGGACTGAATACGTGTTTTCTTGATAAGAAAAATCCATTTGAGCTATTTAAGGCCTGGATGAGTAAAGCTAAAAAAACAGAAATCAATGATCCAAATGCTCTAGCGCTTGCAACAGTGAATCGAAAAAAACAACCCTCTGTCCGAATGGTCCTTTTAAAAGGATTAACAAATAAAGAGTTTGTTTTTTATACAAATTTGCAAAGTAGAAAAAGCAATGAGTTAAAAAGCAATCCAAAAGCTTCAATGTGTTTTCATTGGAAAAGTATAAGACGACAAGTGAGAATTGATGGGTCTATTAAAAAAGTTCCAAACAAAGTTGCTGATCAATACTTTAATACAAGACCCTATGGTAGCAGAATTGGTGCATGGGCATCTATACAGTCAACAACTATGCAATCTAGATTGAACTTAATTGACAGAATTCAAAAGTATAAAAAAATATTTCCAAGCAACAAGAAAGTTCCAAGACCTCCGCATTGGTCGGGCTGGGCTTTAAAAGCAAATCAAATTGAATTTTGGTTAGATGGCAATAATAGAATTCATGAAAGACTTAGATATAGAAAATCTGGATCTAAATGGATTAAAGAAATATTATATCCCTAAGTATTTTTATGAAGATTGAATTAATAAATATTGTTAGCGCAGCAATTTTCTTTTTGGCAATAATACATACTTTTTCTACAAAATTTTTTGAAAAACTTGCGATCAGATATAGAAATCATGGAAAACTTTTTCACTTACTAAGTGAAGTAGAAGTTGTTTTTGGTTTTTGGGCTGCAATATTAATTTGTTTTTTATGTATCAATAATAGTTTTGATTACACCATGAAATATTTGGAGGAACAAGATTATACAGAACCGCTTTTTATATTTGTAATTATGGTTATTGCAGCGAGTAAACCAATTCTTGATTTTTGCTTATATTTAATTCTGCAAATTTCTAAACTACTTCCAGCTAATAGATCATTAGTTATTTTTTTTATTACAATTTCATTTGTGCCGTTATTAGGATCGTTTATTACCGAACCGGCTGCCATGACTTTGGCTGCTTTATTGTTAAAAGATTATTATTTTTCAAAAAAAATTTCCTCAAATTTAATGTATGCAACTATTGCGGTGCTTTTTGTTAATGTTTCTATTGGCGGAACACTTACGCCTTATGCGGCTCCACCAATTTTGATGGTAGCTGATAAATGGGACTGGAATCTTTTATTTATGTTAAAAACTTTTGGATGGAAATCTTCACTTGCAGTAATTCTGAATGCCTTATTGATTACTTTATTTTATTCTAAAGAACTGAAATATTTAAAACAGGATTATCAAAAAGACATTAAAAATTCAAAACCTACAATAGCAACAATTATTCATATGCTATTTTTGATTGCTGTAGTTTACTATATTCATCATCCCATACTGTTTCTTGGATTGTTTATATTTTTTATTGGATTTGCTCATGTCTACAGTAAATATCAAAATAAACTTTTTTTAAGAGAAGGTTTATTAGTTGGTTTTTTTTTAGCAGGTTTAATTATTTTGGGTGGGCAACAAAAATGGTGGTTGCAGCCTTTAATTAAGAATTTAACCAGTGATATTATGTATTATGGAGTTACAGTTCTTACAGCAGTTACAGATAATGCTGCTTTAACTTATTTAGGATCTTTAGTTGACGGTCTTACAGATGAACTAAAATATGCATTAGTTGCAGGTGCAGTTACCGGTGGAGGACTTACAGTTATTGCTAATGCGCCTAATCCTGCTGGTTATTCAATATTAAAAAATAATTTTGAAAATAAAACAATTAGCCCCCTAAAACTTTTTTTATTTGCTATACCCCCCACGCTTGTTGCGGTACTATTTTTTAAATTTTTATAAATAAATGCAAAGTATATTAGATCCTGCAATTTTATTTTTTATTTTTGGAGTTTTTGCCGGAGCAGTTAAGTCCAATTTAGAAATTCCACCTGCAATCACAAAGTTTTTATCATTATATCTTTTAATGGCTTTAGGTCTAAAAGGTGGCTTTGCTTTGCAAAAGTCTGGATTAACAATTGATATTGTAAAAACTTTATCTATTGCAGTTATGCTTGCAATAATAATTCCCATTCTTGGATATTATTTTCTTAAAAAAAAATTAAATAGTTACGACTCAGCAGCAATTGCCGCAACCTATGGCTCGGTAAGCGCTGTTACTTTTATTACTGCCAGTCAATTTTTAGATCAAAATCAAATTACTTATGGTGGTCATATGGCGGCAGCCATGGCATTAATGGAATCTCCAGCAATTATTCTCGCAGTTTTTTTAGCAAGTGCTGCAAAATCTAATAAAAAACAAAGCTCTCTAAATTTATTACACAAATCATTTACTGACGGAGCGCAATTACTTTTAATTGGAGCAATGATTGTTGGTCTCTTTGCTGGCGCAACAGGAGAGAGAATTATGGCACCTTTCTCAATCGATTTATTTAAAGGTATGCTCGCATTTTTTTTACTAGATATGGGACTGATGGTTGCTAAAAATTTTAAACAAGTTTTAAACAAACCGGTTTATGTTTTAATTTATGGTATTTTAGCTCCGCCTGTTCATGCATTATTAGCTTTATTTATATGCAAAATTGCAGGTGTTGATTTAGGTGAAACAGTTCTTCTAATGATTTTATCCGCAAGTGCATCTTACATAGCTGTTCCAGCGGCCTTAAAATATGCCCTTCCACAAGCTAATCCATCGCTTTATTTTGGAATGTCCTTAGGGCTAACTTTTCCAATAAATATTATAATTGGAATCCCCCTTTACACTTTTATTGCTAAATTATTTTTTTAGAAAATAGTATTTTAGGATTTTTTTACTCGATTATAAATTTTATTAAAACCTTTATCTAAATTTTTAAATATTCCAGATTTTTTTACTCTCATTAAAAGTTCTTTATTGATCCCACCTTTGGTTTGAAATTCTTTAACCATTTTATCTATTGAATAATTAGAATTTTTTAAAAGTTCATTATTTAATGCTTTAAATAAATGATTTATATATTCCTTCGATTTATTTTGATTAACTCCTTTTTTTACAAACCATTTATGTGCAGTATTAAATATTTCAAGATAGGTTGCCATAAATGAAGTCATAACCCATAATTTTTTATTTTCCTTCTCATTGTTAGTGGCGATTACTTTACCAAGTCTACTAAAGAAATTTTCAATTATTTTATTTTTAGGATAAATAATAATAGGTCCAAGATTATATTTAATCATTGGAAGAGGAGCTATTTTAAATATTTGTTTAGCTGGGAATATTATCTTTTTTAATTCTGAATTATGAATAGTAGACATAAAGTTTAAGATGATGTGATTTTTTTTAAACTTTAAATTTTTTAATATTTGCTTTCCAATTTTTGGAGTAACAGAAAGCACAACCCAATTAGATTTATCAAGTACCTCTTGGTTATTTTTTGCAATTTTAATTTTTTTAAATTTATTCTTTAAAAATTTACTATTTTTTCTATTTTTTGGAGAAAGAATTATTTCTTTAACATTTATTTTTGCTTTAAAAATTCCCTCAATAACTGATGTTGCTATTATTCCAACACCAACAAAACCTAATTTCATATTTTTAAAAATTTAATTAAATTAGATATACCACTCTTAAGTGCAATTATAAGATTAGTAAAACTTTTGTTTTTCATAGAATTAAACCTATTAACGTGATTCAAATTGACTTTTAACATTGTATAAACGATTATTAGATTCGTAGGGAAGAGACCTCTCGTAGGCACCGAAGGAGCAACAGCCCAGGAAACTCTCAGGTAAAAGGACCTTGCAATTATATAACTCTGGAAAGAAAGTTAAAACTTCACCGAAGGAGCAACACTCTCAGGTAAACATACAGATGGGCCGCTTAAATCAGGAGTTATATAATATTTATGAGTGCGGCTAATACTGAATTAAAACAACCTAACAAAACCTCGTTATACGAATTTCATAAAAGTTTTGGAGCTAAACTTGTAAATTTTGCAGGTTATGAAATGCCAATTCAATATCAAGATGGAATTATTCAAGAGCATACACACACAAGAAACTCTATTGGAATTTTCGATGTTTCTCATATGGGTCAATTAAAGATAGAATGTAGTAGCAGCATCTTTCCTTACCTTGAAAAAATAATTCCATTAGATTTTTCAGCAATTGAAAATAATCAATCCAAATATTCATTTCTGTTAAATAACAATGGCGGAATTGAAGATGATTTAATTGTAACTAAGGTTGATACAGGAATTAAAATTGTACTGAATGCTGCATGCAAAGATAATGATGTGAAAATTATTAAAGACTCAATTGGTGAAGGTTTTACAGCCATCCTAAGAGATGATTTGTCATTAATTGCGATTCAAGGACCCAAAGCAGTTGATGCTATGCAAAAAATTTTTAAAGATATTTCAAAACTTAATTTTATGTACGGAAATTATTTTGAATATAATAAGAAAAAAGTTTTTATAACAAGATCTGGTTATACAGGAGAAGATGGTTTTGAAGTATCTATTAAAAATGAAGATGTTCAAGAATTAACTCAAGATATAATGAGAGTTTCGGATGCTAAACTTATAGGACTAGGCGCAAGAGATTCCTTAAGATTAGAAGCTGGACTTTGTTTGTATGGTCATGACATCAATTCAAAAACAACTCCAGTTGAAGGCGCTTTATCTTGGGCAATTCCTAAAAATAAAAAAGAAAAAGGTGGGTTTTTAGGAGATAAAATAATTCTAGACCAAATTAAAAAAAAACCTAAAAAAATTAGAGTTGGAATAAAACCTGAGGGTAAAATTATTGCAAGAGAGGGCACAAAAATTTTCTCAAACGATCAGAAAGAAATAGGACATATAACTAGCGGAGGTTTTGGACCTAGCGTGAATGGACCGATTGCTATGGGATATGTTGACTATGATCAATCACAAGAGGGCACTAGAGTAGTTTTGAAAGTTAGAGAAAATATGGTGCAAGGAATTATTAGCAAACTTCCTTTTTATAAAAAAAATTACGTAAAAAATTAAATATGTCTGAAAAAAAATATTCAAAAAAACATGAATGGTTAGAAGTAAATGGTAGTATTGCAACAGTGGGAATTACAATGCATGCGGCAGCTCAGTTAGGAGATATTGTGTTTGCAGAAGTTCCTGCAGCAGGAAAGTCTTTTAAAAAAGATGATCCAGCCGCAGTTGTTGAGTCAGTAAAAGCAGCTAGCGATGTTTATTCACCACTTACAGGAGAGATCAAGGAGTCTAACCCAGCAATTGTTGCAGACCCATCTCTTATAAATAAAGATCCAGAGAATTCAGGTTGGTTCTTTAAAATTACAATTAAAGATCAAAATGAGCTTAAAGATCTAATGAACAAAAGTGATTATGAAAAATATGCAACTGAAAACCCAAACTAATGAGAGACTTATCTAATTCCAAAGAATTTATTGGGCGTCATATCGGACCATCGGATGAGCATATTAAAACTATGCTTTCCTACTTAAACGTTAATTCATTAGATGGGCTTATTCAAAGGATTGTGCCAGATAAAATTTTAGAGAAAGAACAGTTGAAACTAGACGATGCTATTTCAGAGGATAAAGCTCTTAAATTATTAAAACAAATTGCTCAAAAGAATAAAGTTTACAAAAATTATTTAGGGGCAGGTTATTATGGAACTATTACTCCAAATGTTATTCTAAGAAATATCTTAGAAAATCCAGGCTGGTATACGGCTTATACACCTTATCAGCCGGAGGTTGCTCAAGGAAGATTAGAGATGTTATTAAATTTTCAGCAGATGATTATTGATCTTACCAAAATGGATATTGCAAACGCATCATTGCTTGACGAAGGAACTGCAGCAGCTGAAGCAGTAGGTTTGTGTCAACGAACTAATATAAATAATTTAAATAAAATTTTTATTTCAAATAGATGTAACGTTCAAACAATTGATGTTGTCAGAACTAGATCAGAACCTTTTGGTCTTGAAATTATTGTAGGTGATATCGATGAAGATCTTGCAAAAATAGATAATTTATTATGTGCAATTGTTCAATATCCAGACTCACTTGGTAGCATTTACAACTTAAAAGAAATTATTGATGTTATTCATAAAAAAAAAGGGAAAGCTATTGTTGTAACTGATTTACTAGCTTTGGCTCTTATTAAGCCACCAGGAGAAATGGGTGCTGATATTGTAGTTGGAAACTCCCAAAGATTTGGCGTTCCTATGGGTTATGGAGGACCTCATGCAGCATTTTTTGCAACTAAAGATGAATTTAAAAGATCAATGCCAGGAAGAATTATCGGTGTATCAATTGATAGAAAAAATAAACAAGCGTTAAGAATGGCTCTACAAACTCGCGAGCAACATATAAGAAGAGAAAAAGCCACCAGTAATATCTGTACTGCTCAAGCTTTGCTCTCAATTATGGCCGCAGCTTATGGAATTTATCATGGTCCAGAAGGTATAAAAAAAATTGCTGAGCGCACGGCTGGAATTGCAAATTTGTTTGCAGAAGTAATTCAGAAAAATAATTTTAAAATAATTTCGCAAAATTATTTTGATACCGTAACGATATTTACAGGAGATGAAACGGAAGATTTTTATAAAAAAGCTTTGGATAAAAAAATTAATATTAGAAAATTAGATGATGCAGTTAGTATTTCATTTGATGAGACCTCTGAAATTAGTGATTTAAAAGATTTATTTGATGTATTTGGTATTAATGAAAAAATATCGCATCAGATTAAAATTGATCAAATTTCAAAAGAATTTTTAAGAACATCAAAATATTTAACTCATGAAGTATTTAATTCTTATCATTCTGAGACGGAAATGCTTCGTTATTTAAAGCGTCTAGAAGATAAGGATATCGCATTAAATAGATCAATGATTGCTTTAGGGTCTTGCACTATGAAATTAAACGCAGTTGCAGAGATGATACCAGTTACTTGGCAAGAATTTGGGGCGCTTCATCCATTTGCTCCAGTAGATCAAGCAGAAGGTTATCATTTTATGTTTAATGATTTATCAAAAATGCTTTCTGAAATAACAGGTTTTAGCGGAATTTCTCTTCAGCCTAATGCGGGTGCACAAGGTGAGTATGCAGGGTTAATGGTTATTAGAAAATATCATTTTTCCAAGGGTGACAAAAATAGAAATATTTGCCTTATTCCAAGTTCAGCACACGGGACAAATCCAGCAAGCGCACAAATGGCAGGAATGAAAGTCGTGGTTATTAATTGTGATAAAGATGGCAATGTTGATTTTGAAGATCTTAAAAAAAAAGCGATTGAACATTCTAAAAATTTAGCTGCTTTAATGGTAACTTATCCATCAACACACGGAGTATTCGAAGAACAAATCACAGATATTTGCAAAATTATTCATGACAATGGTGGACAGGTTTATATGGATGGAGCAAATCTGAATGCGCTTGTTGGAATTGCAAAACCTGGAAAATTTGGACCTGATGTTTGTCATATGAATTTACACAAAACATTTTGTATTCCGCATGGTGGAGGGGGGCCAGGTATGGGACCAATAGGAGTTGCTGAGCATTTAGAAAAATTTTTACCAAATCATCAAGTTATAAAAGAAAATTCTGGACCAAGCACAGGCATGGGTGCAGTTTCAGCGGCACCGTGGGGCAGCGCTAGTATTCTTCCAATATCATGGATGTATATAAAAATGATGGGAGCTGAGGGTCTTAAAAAAGCAACCCAAGTTGCAATTTTAAATGCAAACTATATTTCAAAAAAATTATCAGAACAATTTAGCACATTGTATAAAGGTAAAAATGGATTCGTTGCACATGAGTGCATTATTGATTTAAGATCTATTAAGACAGAAACAGGTATTAGTGAAGAAGATATTGCCAAACGATTAATTGATTATGGTTTCCATGCTCCAACAATGTCTTGGCCGGTTGCTGGAACTTTGATGGTTGAGCCCACCGAAAGCGAAAGTTTAAATGAATTAAATAGATTTTGTGATGCGTTAATTAATATTAAAAAAGAAATTAATATGGTTAAAAATAAAGTATTTGATGCAAATGATAACCCACTTAAAAATGCTCCACATACATTTCTTGAGCTCTCAGCAGATGTTTGGGAGCATAAATACACAAGAGAACAAGCTGCATTTCCGTTACTGTATTTAAAAACTAATAAATACTGGGCACCAGTTGCAAGAGTGGATAATGTTTATGGAGATCGAAATCTTATTTGTAGTTGTCCAAGCTTAGATAGTTATAAAGAGCAAGCTGCTTAAATGAAATTAGAATTATTCTATAATCCTGGCAATGTTTTGTGTGATTTTCTTAAAATAAAAGATGATCATAAATTTATATTAAGGGTTTTTGTAAACTTAACTTACTATGGACATATATTAGCTGCACTTGCGTTATTTTATGTTAAAGCAACTAGTTAATAATGAAGCAATCTAAATCAAAATCTCAAGGTTACCTAAGTTTATTTGTAATAGTTTTAGCCACTTTTTTAATAACTTTTCCTGCAGGATTTGTAACAAGAGCAGCATTAGATCCTTGGTATTATAATTTAGTTAAGCCAGCATTTAATCCTCCTAATTGGATTTTTGGACCTGTTTGGACAATACTTTATGCAATGATGTCGGTTGCGGTTTGGCTTGCTTATAAAAAAAGCAAACATTCAAATAAAATTTTAGTAGTTTATTTTATTCACTTATTAATTAATGCTAGTTGGAGTTATGTATTTTTCTATTATAAACAAATTTTTCTTGCGAGTTTTATAATCTCAATCATTATTTTTTTTATATTATATTTGATGGTTTTGTATTCAAAATACAGCAAACCTTCCGTTGTATTAATGCTTCCTTATTTTGCTTGGTCGACGTTTGCGCTATATTTAAATAGCACAATTTATATTCTTAATTCGTCCTATTAATTAAATAAAAAGATAATTCTTGCAGATTCTTTCTAATATTGGATTCTTTAAATATATTTAAAGAGTCAGAAGAGACATTTGAAAAATGCTCTGCTCTTTTTTTGCAAATAGTAATTACTTCATATTTTTGCATTAATAATAAAACTTTATTTAACTCCTCTTCAGTCCTTGTTTCTTGAGTAAAATATTTTTTAATTTCTTCTCGTTCAGTTTCATTTGATTTTTGAAATAAAATAATAATTGGTAAAGTAATTTTACCTTCATAAAAGTCATTACCTATATCTTTGCCAAATGCTTTTGTAGAATTATAATCTAAAATATCGTCACTGATTTGAAAAACGATACCAAGATTAACACCATAAGATTGTAATGCTTTTTTTTCATTCTCAGATTTATTTGCTAAACAACCACCCACTTTCATCGCTGCACCAAATAACGAAGCTGTTTTTTGAGTTACTATATTTAAATAAACTTGTTCGGTAATATCCACTTCGTTTTTATGCTGAAGCTGAAGAACTTCACCTTGTGCAATTTCTGCAGATATATTCGACAATAGTTTTAGAACTTCTAAAGAACCAACATCAACCATAATTTCAAAACATCTACTTAAAAAATAATCACCAACTAAAATAGAAGGTTGATTTCCCCAAATAACATTTGAAGTTTTTTTACCTCTTCTTACTGAACTGTTATCAATAACATCATCATGAAGTAAAGTTGCGCTATGAATAAGCTCAACACAAGCAGCTAAATGAATATTATGTTCGCCTTTGTATTCTGAAATTTTAGAACTTGCTAAAGTGAGTATAGATCTTAATCTTTTTCCACCAGAACTTAATTGGTATAAAGCCATTTTTCCAATTAAATCTACTTCGCTTGATAATTTTAATTTAGTAAATTCATCTACTTTATCTAAATCGCTATTAAATATTTCCTTAAGAGAATCGTAAGGAGTTTTTTTCTGAAATTTTTCTAGTTGTACGATATTATTTTTCACGAGGTGTTTGTAGCACTAATAAATATAAAGTATTATTAAATTTTTATTCTGGAATAGTAATAATAAACGTTTAAAAGATATAAAATAATCATGTTTTCATTTTTTAAATCAAAACCAACAATTTCTCTAATCAGATTAAATGGAGTGATAGGCAATGTTGGAAGGTTTAGCCAAGGAATGAGTTATGCAAGTCAAAGCGATATAATTAAAAAAGCCTTTGCTTTAAAGAATATTAAAGCGGTAGTGATCTCTATTAACTCTCCAGGAGGATCACCCGTTCAGTCTAATCTCTTGTATGACCTCATTCGATCAGAGGCTGATGATAAAAAAGTAAAAGTAATAACTTATGCCGAGGATGTGGCAGCTTCTGGCGGATATATGTTGATGTGCGCAGGAGATGAAATTTATGCAAACGCTAATTCAATTGTTGGATCTATTGGAGTTATTTATTCAGCATTCGGATTTCAAGAGTTAATAAAAAAAATCGGCGTGCAAAGAAGAGTGCATACCGCAGGTGATAGCAAAAGTATTTTAGATCCATTTTTAGAAGAAAAAAAGGAAGATGTAGAAAAGTTAAAATCTTTACAAAAAGATTTACATGAAGAATTTATCAACTTAGTGAAAAATAGTAGAAAAGATAAATTGAAATCTGAAAATTACTCAATGTTATTCTCCGGTGAGTTTTGGTCTGGAAAAAAATCATTACAACTTGGTTTAATTGATGGAGTTGGAACTCTACAAAAAATTCTAAAAGATAAATTTGGTAAAGATCTTAAAGTTAAAAAATTTGAAGCAGCACAAAGCTGGTTAAAAAGAAAACTTTCCTCACAATTACCAGGATCGTATTTAGAAGTTGTAAATGAACTAGAAGTAAGATCGATCTGGAACAAGTATGGCTTATAAAAATGGTAACAAAAAAAAAATTAAATAAAAAAAAAGTTGCCCAGAAAAAAAAAGTTTTAGTTAAAAAAAAATCTAAACCAGAAGATTTATCTTTTCAGGAAGTTATATTTAAATTACAAAAATTCTGGTCTGATTACGGTTGCGTTGTGATGCAACCATACGACATGGAAGTTGGAGCTGGCACTTTTCATCCTGCAACAACATTAAGATCTTTGGGATCTAAACCTTGGAAAGCAGCTTATGTACAGCCCTCAAGAAGACCAACCGATGGTCGTTATGGGGACAATCCAAATAGACTGCAGCATTACTATCAATTTCAGGTTTTAATAAAACCATCGCCTGAGAATGTTCAAAGTCTTTATCTTAGAAGCTTAAGTGCGCTTGGAATAAATTATAAAGAACACGATATTCGTTTTGTAGAAGATGATTGGGAAAGTCCTACATTAGGAGCCTCAGGACTTGGATGGGAAGTTTGGTGCGACGGAATGGAGATTACACAATTTACATATTTTCAACAGATGGCAGGTTTTGAATGTAAGCCAGTATCAGCAGAAATTACTTATGGTCTTGAAAGAATTACAATGTTCATCCAAGGCGTTGATAGCGTATATGACATAAGATGGAATAATGAAGGTGTTAAATATGGAGATGTTTATAAACGTAATGAAAAAGAATTCTCAGCATACAATTTTGAATTTGCAAATACTGAAAATCTTTTAAAATCTTTTGCGATGGCAGAGACAGAGTGTCAGAGTTTATTAACTAAAAATTTAGCACTTCCTGCCTATGATCAGTGCTTAAAAGCCAGTCATATCTTTAATACTTTAGATGCAAGAGGAGTTATATCCGTGACAGAAAGAGCAGGATTTATTAACAAAATTAGAACCCTTGTTAAGAGTACTGCTGAAGTTTGGTTAAAGAATTCTGACTAATGTCTGATTTATTATTAGAACTATATTCAGAAGAAATACCCCCTACATTACAAGAAGACGCAAAGAACAATATTGCAGAAAATTTTGCGTTATTTTTTGAAAAGAATGATTTTAAAAAAGTTGTAAGTGAAATTTATTCAACACCGAAAAGGTTAATTTTTTATTATAATAATCTCCCAACAAATATTAAAACTGAAGCTAAGGTTTTAAGGGGGCCAAAAGTTGGAGCGCCAGAGCAGGCTATACAAGGTTTTATTAAATCGAATAGTTTAGATCCAAAAGATATTTATGAAGAAGAAACTGATAAGGGAAAGTTTATTTTTGCTAAAACAAAAAAAAGAGAAATACCAGTTGTTGATGAAATTAAGAAAAATATCCCTCATTTTTTAAATGGCCTGCAATGGAGAAAAAAAATGCGTTGGGGAGATTATGATCTTTCTTGGGGGAGACCTTTAAAATCAATTTTATGTTTATTTGATAAACAAACTATTCCATTTAATTTTTTTCATTTAACATCAACGAACATTACTTATGTAGACGGACCATTAGAAGATAAGGCGGTTGTTATTAAAGATTATATTCATTTTAAAAAAACCTTAAACGATAAAAGAATTGTTTATGATAATGCAGAAAGAGAAAAATTAATTACTAAACATATTCAGTCATTTCTTAAAAAGAATGATTGTGAATTAGAAATTAATAATAAATTACTTAAACAAGTTATAAATCTTGTTGAAGATCCAATTGTTCTAAAAGGATCGTTTTTAAAAGATTTTTTAAAATTACCAGAAGAACTTCTTATTCTGACAATGCAACATCATCAAAGATATTTTTCAATGCGATCCATTAATAATCATAAATTAATTAATAATTTTATTGTTGTTGTAAATAAAGAAGATATTAAAAATAAAATCATAAAAGGAAATGAAAGAGTTCTTACTGCACGTTTAACTGATGCAAAGTTTTTCTGGGAAAAAAATAAAAGTCAAAATCTAGTAAAACAAGTAAGCAAACTTAAAGGAATTACTTTTTATCAAAGCTTAGGTTCGCTTTATGATAAAACGCAAAGAATAAGAGTTTTGGCATCATTCATTGCAGATATTATTAATTGTAAAAAAGATGATGCAGAAATTGCAGCTTCAATTTGTAAAGCAGATTTAGTTTCAGATTTAGTAGGAGAGTATCCAGAGCTTCAAGGAGTTCTTGGAAAATATTTTGCCATAGAACAAGGATTTAGTTTAGAAATTGCAAATGCAATTTCTGATCATTATTTACCAGTCGGACCAGAAGATAGAGTTCCAAAAGAAAAAATTTCAATTACAGTAGCACTCGCAGATAAGATTGATAATTTAGTTGGCTTCTTCGGGATTAATGAAAAGCCAACGAGTTCAAAAGATCCATATGCATTAAGAAGATCAGCACTTGGTATTCTTAGGATATTAATTGAAAATAGAATT